>CAZEZE010000398.1:0-2788 GCA_964516445.1 uncultured Chitinophaga sp.
AAACTGGGCAACCCTTTCCCGCAGTTTGAATTCAGTTTCTATGTTTTTTGGCTGATCCCGGTACTCACTATCGCGACCATCCTGCTGGTTCTGCAAAATAAAAAAGCGGCTATGCCGGCGTTTGTTGCAGGCACCATGACAGTTTCACTGGTCACTGCTTATTACCTCTTTACAAATACACTTGTTGACCTTGGCGTTGGCAACAACGCGCTGAATATGATGCAACCGGCCGCCTTTGCGGCTGCGGTTTCAGCCATCCTCTTCATCTTAACTGCGCTGCCCCTGAAAATTTGGTTAATAAAGTTTGGATGGATACTTATAGGTCCGGTTCTTGCATTCGCTGCCTATAAAGTGGGAGAAAAATATGTAATGGCGGAGACCTTTACCCAAACCGAACAGGTAAAGGCTGAACATACCGTTACTGCCACCGAACTTATCCGGGAATTCGCGGCCAATGATACGGCCGCCAATAATAAATACCGGGAGAAGATCATGGTAGTGAACGGGACGGCCACCAAAGTGGAACAACTGGGTGATTCCACTACCACGATCCAACTGGCGGACTCCACCGGATCCTATGTTGTCTTTTCATTTGAAAAGGATCAACTGGAGAATGTAAAAAATATAAAGACCGGCGATGCGGTCTCCTTTAAAGGCTCCTGCAGCGGCAGCGTTTACAGTGAGATACTCGGTATCACTTTTATAAGTTTTAAACGTTCAGCAATCAATAAAAAATAAACCCGGCATACGGGTACAAACAACACTCCTAAAAATTAAAACAACATGAAAAAAACGACTCTACTCCTGGCTTTGGTAATTTCCGCAGGCGCTGTATTTGCACAAAAGAAAACAACATCATCGGCTGTTGTGGCATTTGATGCCACTACTCCCAAGGATGCTTTACCGAAAGCGGAAAACAAGACGGTTGTCGGGTCCATCGACACCCAGACCGGTGCCGTGGCTTTTGAAGCGGGTGTGGCCAATTTTGCTTTTTCCAACCCCAGGATACAGGAGCACTTTAATGGAGCTAACTGGCTTAACTCCTCACAATTTCCCAAATTCACTTTTACCGGTAAGATCGAAAAACCCGGGAAAGTAAAGTGGGATAAGAACGGCACCTACCCGGTGCAGGTGGATGGCAATATGATCATTAAAGGCATTTCCAAACCGGTTAAAGTGGAAGGCACTATTACTGTTGCCGACGGCAAACTGAAAGTGGCGGCCAATTTTGATATCAAGCTGAAAGATTATGGTATCAGCGGTCAGCCGATCGAAGCGGGTAAAGTGGCGGAAGAGCCGAAGATCAGTGTGACTGCAGAGTTCTGATATTATTCCCTGTGAGCTTATATTAACCCGCCTTACGGCGGGTTTTTTTTTGCCACGAAATCACACCAAAAAACACGAAATGTTTTGCCACGAACCTGCCTGCGCCAGGCGGGTTACAAAGATTTTCACGGATTCGTTTACTGATCACAACTAAACATTAAAATATCAGATCGGTATCGAACCCTTTCGTGTTTGTTTGTGTGATTTCGTGGCCTATCCTCCTGTCTGTGAAAATCCGTGTAATCCGTGGCAAAAATTCAGCCCGTATTTCAGTAAATTGTGTACCCTTATGTCCTTCAATCTTCACGCCCCTTTCCCCCCTGCCGGCGACCAGCCGGATGCCATCCGCCAGCTAACGGAGGGGGTGTTGAACGGCGAAAGATACCAGACCCTGCTGGGTGTGACAGGGAGCGGAAAGACCTTTACCATTGCCAATGTGATCCAGAACACCCAGCGTCCCACGCTGGTGCTTACCCATAATAAAACACTGGTGGCACAGCTATATGGCGAATTCCGCCAGTTCTTCCCCGAGAATGCCGTTGAATACTTTGTTTCCTATTATGATTATTACCAGCCGGAAGCCTATTTGCCGGTGAGTGATGTATATATCGAAAAAGACCTGAGCATCAATGACGAACTGGATAAACTGCGCCTGAGGGCTACTTCGAGTTTACTCAGCGGACGAAGGGATATCATCGTGGTGGCATCGGTGAGTTGTATTTACGGCATGGGCAACCCTACCGATTATGAGAATGGCATCATTCGTATTCAAAAAGGACAAACCTTATCCCGGCAGGGTTTCCTGCATGCGATGGTGAACTCGTTGTACAACCGGACCACGACTGATTTCACCCGCGGTACTTTCCGGGTGAAGGGAGATACGGTAGACATTAACCTGCCCTATGTTGATTATGGATACCGCATTACTTTTTTCGGTGATGAGATCGAAGAGATCGAAAGCATGGATGTGGTGACGGGGAAACGAATAGGCCTGATGGAGAACGCGGCCATCTTTCCTGCTAACCTCTATGTAGCGCCCAAGGATATTTTACAGCAGGTGTTGTATGAGATACAGGATGAAGTAGCGGCACAGGCGGAATATTTTAAATCACAGCAAAAATATATCGAAGCCCAGCGGCTAACGGAAAGAGTGAATTACGATATCGAAATGATCCGGGAACTGGGATATTGTAACGGCATTGAAAACTATTCCCGCTTCTTTGACCGTCGCAAACCGGGTACCCGGCCTTTCTGCCTGCTGGATTATTTCCCCAAAGATTTTTTACTGGTAGTGGATGAAAGCCACCAGACCATTCCGCAGGTAAGCGGCATGTATGGCGGTGACCGGAGCAGGAAACTGGTCCTCGTGGATAATGGCTTCCGATTACCCTCCGCGATGGATAACCGTCCGCTGAATTTTCATGAAATTGAAACGCTGACAAAACATACAAGTAACGATTCC
>CAZEZE010000399.1:0-2768 GCA_964516445.1 uncultured Chitinophaga sp.
AAGGCATGTGTAGAGACAAGGCATGCCTTGTCTCTACACATACGCAAAAAAAACCCTTCGTGGAAACGAAGGGTTTTAAACCAAAACCAACTGCTTATGAGAAAATCTTTATTGGAAAGAAATTAATGGATCGTTATCGTGGTGGCTGCCTGTTTGACTTCCGTTTTCTTGGGAAGGTTTAATTGCAACACACCATTGACGTAAGTGGCGAGGATCTTCGTTGCATCGATCTTTTCGTCCAGTGTGAAAGTTCTCTTAAAAGAACGATAACCATACTCGCGGCGGATCTCCTTTTCATTCTCTTCTTTCGTTTCTGTCTTGCGCTCCGCTGAGATCGTCAGCAGGTTCTTGTCCAGGTTCACTACGAAATCCGCTTTTTCAAATCCCGGTGCCACTACTTCCATCCGGTATTCATTCGCTGTTTCTTTGACGTTGACCGGAACAAAACCCTTCGTTGCGGGTTCGTTAAAATCCTGACGGAACAACCCCGGTAATTCAGTAAACAAATTATCAACAAGATTGTTCAATGTACCTTCAAAAGGCCTGCTGTTGAATTTTACGTGTGTCATAGTAATTTAGTTTTTTATGTTTGGGTTATTGTTATTCACCGGTAGGTGTCAAATGGCATTCCATTCGCATTCTGACGATCATTTTGTCGGGCAATGGTAGGTATGGAAGGACAGAATTTCCGAAATGAGGAAATTTTGCTGACAGAATTTCAAGGTCCCGCCGGCGAGACTTATCTGCCCGAACATTTTGGTTAACTTTGCGTTTCATTAAAAAACGAACGAATATGTATCCTGAAGAAATAGTGATCCCCATGAAAGAAGAACTCACCGACAACGGTTTTTCGGAGCTCCTGACTGCTGCGGAAGTGGAAGCCCAGCTTGCAAAGGAGGGGACCACACTCGTGATGATCAATTCTGTTTGCGGTTGTTCCGCCGGTACCGCCCGTCCCGGTGTTCTCATGGCCGTTGCCAACACGGATAATAAACCGGATTTCCTGGCCACCAGTTTTGCCGGTTTTGATATTGAGGCTGTAAAAACGCTTCGCCAGCACCTGATGCCTTTCCCGCCTTCTTCACCCGCTATCGCCCTTTTCAAGAACGGGCAACTGGTTCATTTTGTCGAAAGACACCAGATCGAGGGACGACCGGCTCAGTTGATCGCACAAAACCTGATCGGGGCGTTTGAACAGTACTGCTCACAGTAAGCAGTCTTGCAGTCGGCAGTCGGCAGTCGGCAGTCCGCAGTCCGCAAACTTCAATAAAATAAACTTTGTTGTTTAATGGCGACTATGGACTGAAGACTGGTGACTGAAGACTGAAGACTGAAGACTGAAGACTGATGACTGTGGACTGTGAACTGTCTACTTCTTTTGTATATTCGCTCCAACCAACTGTTCTATTAATGTATCCCAACCTGTATTACGCCTTCAAGGATCTCTTTGGCATAGAGTTGAATTTCCTCAGGTTTGTAAATTCATTCGGTTTTTTTGTCGTCATTGCCTTTATCGTTGCTGCCGTACTTCTGGCGAATGAACTGAGACGTAAGAGTAAACAGGGATTACTATCCTATACGGAAATGCAGGTGACAGTGGGGGAACCCGCTTCCTTTTCCGAACTGGCGCTGAACTTCCTCCTGGGCTTTCTCCTGGGGTATAAGATACTGGCCCTTTTCATCCTGAAAAGCTCGGCCACTGTTGATCCGCAGGCTTTCATCTTTTCAACTATGGGTAGCTGGCCCGCCGGAATTGGCCTGGGATTGCTTTTTGCGGGACTTAAATGGTACGACAAGAACAAAAGGAAACTGGCCAAACCCGAAAAAAGAGCGGTCCGTATCTGGCCCCACGACAGGGTGGGAGAGATCACGATCCTGGCCCTGGTATTTGGTCTGTTAGGAGCCAAAATGTTCGACATATTTGAGAACTGGAGCGGGTTTCTGAAAGATCCCCAGTCTTATCTTTTCTCTCCCTCGGGGCTGACGATGTACGGGGGACTTATCTGTGCCGGTTTGGCCATCTTGTGGTATGCCAGAAAGCACAGGATCGGGGTGCTGCACCTGACCGATGCCGTTGCTCCTCCACTGATGCTGGCTTATTCCATCGGCCGGATTGGATGCCAGGTTTCAGGAGATGGAGACTGGGGTATACCCAGTAACCTTGCCGATAAGCCGGCTTTCCTGCCCGACTGGATGTGGTCTTATAGATTCCCGCATAATGTGAACGAGGCTGGTATTCCTATTCCCGGCTGCACCGACGTGAAATACTGCAACCAACTTGAATTTGGCGTCTATCCAACAGCTTTCTACGAAGTAATTGCCTGTTTTATACTTTTCCTGGTGCTTTGGGCGTTGCGGAAAAGACTGAAAGTGCCGGGTACTTTATTTGCTCTTTACCTGATTTTTAATGGTTTCGAACGGTTTTTAATAGAAAAGATCAGGGTAAATAACCGGCTCGATCTGTTCGGCTTACATCCTACCCAGGCAGAGGTCATCTCCACATTTCTTTTCCTTGGAGGTGTCGCCCTTTGGGTCATACTTACCCGGAGAGAACGTAAAAAAACGACTGGGTCCGCCCAGACTTAGGGCCAGGAAACGGGACACCTGTCTATACCCCGGGACCGGATAGCCGAAACCCTTGCCTGTATTGAGTTCTGGCCTGCGCCACGGGTTGTAAACATTTGCCTGACACCTGTTGGTAATTTTTAGCGCCAATCGCTATGAGATACCGTGATTATTAGGTATTTTTGCAGACGGTCCCGGACGGA
>CAZEZE010000400.1:0-2759 GCA_964516445.1 uncultured Chitinophaga sp.
TAAATTATCTTTGGAATGGAGCCTATTATTCTGGAGGAATTGCAAGTTTTTTGGCGCAAAAGGCACTAACATATTACTATCAGATAGATGATTCGATTTATAATCAATATTCTCTTAAGGTCAATGGTGAGTGGTTTTTAGAAGTAGATACACCCACCTTTGGTGCTGTGCTTAGTGGGACATCCTTGACATCATCGCCTAATGTAATTTATAGTTCTATGCCATCGCCAATGAATAGCTGTATAGCCACTTGTGCAATCAACCCCTCTCTACAATTAGCTACAGGAGAAAGTAAGACAATTACAATATCCATTTCAATTAAAAACTCATTTGAATGGATTGAGCATAGTACTCCAAACCATTTTGAGCCTTTTGATGGTGATACAATATTTGATCTTTGTATTGGGGGTGTGGAGGTACATCAGTGATATGGTCTTACAATATTCATAAACTGTTTATCCGCAGCCTTTAGGAATTTCGCGTAATTTCGAGTAGAATTTAATCAATAGTGCTTCAATATCACTTTTGATACAGGAGCGTTCCTTTGGTCTGGTAGGAGATATTGCTAACAGGGATTTGATTGTTTGCAAAATGCAGCACGCAAATCGGAGTACCCCCTAATGGGATTCCAAAAGTTTTCTCGGCATAAAATTGCTTCACTACTTTATTCCAATTTCCTTTTGGAATTCCATTTTGCTGTGCTGCAATGTAGGGCAGACAATCAAATCCTGTTGTCATGCAGCAAAATGTATTCACATCCCAGCTTTCCGAAATTCAAGTCACCTATAAATCAAAGGTCAAATTTTCCGAGATGAAACTAATCAGCACCTCGAAGGATGGGGAAGAAATCTTTCGCAGTATTTGGTCAGATAGCATGGAGTTCCGCGAGGAGTTCTACATGCTCCTACTGAGCCGGGCTAACCGGGTGAAAGGGTGGTACAGGGTCTCCGAAGGAGGAACGACCGGAACGGTGGTTGATCCCAAAATCATTTTCTCCATTGCATTGAAATGCCAAGCCTGCGGGATCATGCTTGCACATAACCATCCCAGCGGAAACACAAAACCAAGCAACCATGACCTTGATTTAACGAAAAAGATAGTCGCCGGTGGAAAGCTGCTTGAGATTTCAGTATTGGATCATCTCATTCTTACCTCTGAAAACTATCTTTCATTTGCAGATGAGGGGTTACTATAAATGCCGGAGTCACTACCGGGATTTAACTCTCATTTTCTCACCCGTATTTCGCTCTCGAACGTCTGAGAGATTTTCCCTTCTTATGCCGGAATATTCCATGTCTTTGAAAAAGGTTTCTGGGAGTCCCAATCGGCTAAACCGGAATTTAATGCCATGGTGAATGATGCCGGTCTTTCGTCCAGACCGTTCATAGGTATGAAGATTGTGCTTCAGTAACAAGTTCAGAAACTGCTCTTTCGAGCGGCTTTGTTTTTGACATTTCAGAAGTTGAGAGATTATCTGTTCGCGGGCGGTTTCCCTGCCAGAACGGAGTTTCAATTGGTATTCTTTGTCCGAAGATTTCGATCTGTGATTGGCTCCGTGATTTTCAATGGAGTTTGTAAGCTCAGGGAATTTCTCCTTCTGATATTCTTGAAACCCTTTTTTGAGTTTCAGCAGGTCTGCTTTGGATAGCCGTAACGATTTCCCGGTTTGGTATTCCACACCGGAGGTACAGATATGAATATGGTAATGCTCTTTGTCAAAGTGCGGCACAGCAACATATATCCCCCTTGGATTTCTTTGACGAATATATTCCTGTGCCATATCTTCCATTTTCGATATGGTTATGTGTTTCGCATCATCCATGTGCCAGGAAAGGATTTCATGGGTGAGAATCACGCTATCTATTCGTTTCCGGGTTCGGAGCAGTTCATTTGCCTTGTACTGCTTCACCCATTCGGAGACTGTCTTCCCTTTCAGGTTATGAGTAATAGTAAAGGTAGACTTGTCAGCAGGGAAGAATCTCTCTCGTTCGTTCATCATGTACTCAAGTATCAGCTTGAAGGCATCCCGCTTATGTGATTTTATTTTTACTATCATCAGAAAAGAGAGTGGGGTTATGGAACAGGTCGCTTACCTCACCTTCCAGTTTTATGATCCGCTTTTCAATGCGCTCTAGTTTGGTTTCCCTTTCCCAGAATCGTTCTTTGTGATTTGAAATTGATTTGATTTCGTTAAGGCAATCTGAGAGCAGTTGCTCCAGGCGAGCCACCAATAAACGGTTTGGAACGATGTAGGTGCGTTCTAAATAGGCAAAGGCGGCACTTTTAAGAAATGCCGGTACGCTTAACTGGTGCCTATTTGCAGCTTGTAGAATCCGCTCCAGTTCCCCGTTATCTTTAGAAAACCGGACTGTAAATTCCGGTCTCTTCTGCCTTTGACTTCTCTTAAACTCCAGGAGGTATTTCTTTCGGTAGGCCCGTTTAACGGTTTTGATGTCAACATCACTTCCCTTCTCGAGGACGCCACTTGCTTCGAGGTATTCCCAGAAAGGACTGTTCTTTCGCCTACGCATTGCCGTTACTGCCCTTCCTCCAGTTCCAGTATGGGTACGACCTGGCTTGCGACTTCACTTTCCGCTGTCACTGGTGCATATTCGCTGTATGCGCGGAACCGGCTGGTTTTGTAGTACGGGGTAAGCTTTGCCATGATTGGCTTCTGGTTGCCGCAAATGAGGATTGCCCTATTTGATTTTATCGTCCGTATCTCATCATCTGTCCAAAGGGGTCGCACAACCTTTTCC
>CAZEZE010000401.1:0-2752 GCA_964516445.1 uncultured Chitinophaga sp.
CGGTTGGCTGAACCGGCGGCAAAATAACGGTAAATATTTGAAGTCTTTGTTAAAGAAACGGAGAAATCAGTCGGGCAGTCGACAGCCGGCAGCCGGCAGTCGGTTTTCCTTATTGCAAATCTTCTTTTAATTATGCTGGATACGGGAGGATTTTATATGATTCTTGGCTTCTACCAGTTGTTAACCCAAGACAGTAGATCCTAATAGCGTACTGCGGACTGTGGACTGAAGACTGTGGACTGCTGATTGTGGACTGCCGACTTACCTGACTGCCAAACTGTTACCCCACAACCTGCTCACTCGTCTTTCCAAACCTCCTCTCCCTGCCCTGGTAGTCCAGGATAGCTTCGTAAAGGTTCTCTTTGCGGAAATCGGGCCAGCGGACATTAGTGAAGTAAAGTTCGGCGTAAGCAAGCTGGTAGAGCAGGAAGTTGCTGATCCTGTATTCCCCGCTGGTGCGGATCATCAGTTCGGGGTCGGGGAAACCGCTGGTACAGAGAAAGCGCTGCAGGGTATCCTGGTCGATGGCCTCCACTTTCAGGCGGCCCTGTTTTACTTCGTAGGCAATATTCTTTACGGCATTGAGCAGTTCCCATCGGCCGCTGTAACTGAGGGCCATGATCAGGTTAAGTCCGGTATTGTTCCGGGTCATTTCCAGGGCCTCATCCAGTTCTTTTTTAGCATAATCCGGGAGCATATTCATGTCACCGATAACATGCAGGCGGATATTGTTCTTATCGAGACTTTCTGCTTCCTTGCGGATGGTGCTTACCAGCAGCTCCATCAGTCCCACTACTTCATATTCCGGGCGGTCCCAGTTCTCGGTGGAAAACGCATAAAGTGTCAGGTATTCGATACCCAGTTCGGCGCATCCCTCCACGATATTGCGCACGCTTTCCACCCCATGGAAATGCCCGAAGAGACGATCCTCTCCTTTCTCTCTTGCCCACCGGCCATTGCCATCCATGATGATCGCGATATGGCGGGGCAGTTTCTGCTTATCGATATGCTCTAATAATTCGGACATCGGCACCTTTAAAACGGTCACAAAGTTACCATTGATTACCCGCAATCAAAAGAAAGGTTTTCTTAAAAAAGGCGCCCGTGACCGGGCCAGTTCAAGTCCAAAAGAATAGTCCACTGATATAAAAAAGCCGGGAAGACGGTAAAGCGGAAAGGTTCTACTTGAAATCCTACTTACCGTCTTACCGCCTTACCGGCAATAAAATTGAAGTGTCTTTTAGTTTCTCCCCCAGACGGCTATTCTCGACTTACCACGGGCAAATCCCCTGGTCTCGTACCAGAATTCGATCCTGGTAAGATGACGGAGCCCGCCGTCCATGTCAATGACACGGCTCTCACTGCCCGCATTGAAACGGTTGCGGAGTTCTACATTCTGCACGGTCCCGTTGTCGAAATGAATTTTCATGTTGTACATCCGAAGGGGACCGTCGGTCACTTTTAATTTGATCTGGCGTACATCGTCTTTCCAGTTGCCGAAATGAATAACGTCGTGGTCAACACCGAATCCCACTTTTTTGTCTTCGAGGAAGAACCAGTCACCGGCTGTTTTTTTAGCAGGCATGAAAGCGGTACCGAGGGTGAAAAGTGAAAAAAGGGCAAGTCCTAAAATTGTTTTTGTCAGGCGCATAAGATTCAGGTATTAGGTTAAGAAATAAGTTTGATCATAGACACATGCAAGGGCGATGTGGTTTAATCACACTGCTAATTAAATAAAAAATGTAACGTGATGGTAACACCGGGGTGTTATCGTAAAACTTATTTCGCCGTCGGGCACTTATACGACTGCAGGTTGAACGACACATGGAACATGGCGGTTACGAACTGGTCTTTCTGTTTGCTCATGCCCCTTGCCTTGTCTTTCATAGGTGTGGGGAAACCACCCAGTTCATAGGAGCGGTCATACAAAAGGAATCCATCAGATGGACTTCCGTCTGGGTTTGGCGGAAAGACGGACGGATCGGGATACACGGTGCTGACATCATCGAGGTAATCCGTATTGGTGAAACGGTGCAGGACCTCGAAACCGATATTGATCCTGTCGTTCAGCGCGTATTTGACACCGCCGCCAAAAGGTATGCTGATGGCCATGGAACTGTAGGTATTGCTGCCCTGGCCTTCGGTGCCAAGGGGACGTAACTGCACTTTTCTTCCTTTCAGGTAGGCATAGGGATCATAGCTGAAAACTCCCACTCCGAATGTGATATAAGGGGTAAAGCTGAAGGCCGGATCGCCCGGCATGAAACGGAAGAAATTGAAATCACCCTGCAGGGTCAGTTCCCAAACCCGGCTGTTGAAGCTCAGGTTGCGGGTTTGCATATAGGTGTTATGGGTATTGTATTTATCCGAATATCCCAGTTGGGCGAAGGAGGCCCCAACCCTTACGGCGATATAGTTCCCGAGGTTCTTGCGGAAGAAAAGCGAGCCGGCCATTTTGGCCCGGTTCAGTTTGGCCCGGGTGTTCAGATCACCAAAATAATGACCGGCGCCCACCCCTACTCCAAATTCACCTTCCTGCACCACAGCATCCTGTGCTTTCAGCGTCATAGTGCCTGAAAGACAAGCGATAAGAAGAACAGTGGCCGCGATTAACTTTTTCGTCATAGCGTTAAAATATGGTTCGGAATACAATAGAACGATAAAAGTAGCAATTTTCTTTTACCGGGAGGGCTTTTTAGTTTAAGGTTTAAGGTTATAGACTCAGCGTTTACAGGGCTTTCTAAACCTGAAG
>CAZEZE010000402.1:0-2752 GCA_964516445.1 uncultured Chitinophaga sp.
AAATGTGTAAATGAGGGGTTTCTATAAATGCCCAGAGTTCTCCGCCCTGGCTTTCTTTTAAACTCTTAACCTAAACCTCAACCTTAGCCTTAATTCAACTCCCCCGGCACACTTCCGAAAACGGTTTCATCCGCTTTCAGCCGGCGTTCCCATTTCCAGGCGGTTGCCATCATATCTTCGAGGGAATAGCGGGGTGTCCACCCGAGACGCACCCTGGCCAGGTCGTTATTGGCGTAAACGGCCACCACATCACCGGCGCGACGGGGGCCGGTCTCATAATTCAGGTCGGTTCCACTGACCCTTTCAAATGCATAGATCGCTTCAAGTACGGAGATCCCGGTGCCGCTGCCGATATTAAAAACTTCGCAGTTGTTCCTGTTCTTACCCTGTTCCAGGTATTTCAGTGAAAGAGTGTGGGCGCTGGCCAGGTCGCAGATATGGATATAATCCCTGATACAGGAGCCATCACGGGTGGGGTAATCCGTTCCGTGCACCACCATTTTCGGGATCCTGCCAATAGCTGTTTGCGTGATGGCAGGTACCAGGTTCTGTGGTTTTCCCAGCGGCATTTCACCAATGGAAGCGGAAGGGTGTGCACCGGCCGGGTTGAAATAACGAAGCAGGATACATTGAAGTCCTGAACTCCTGGCAAATTCATTGACGATCTGTTCTCCCATTTGTTTGGTGTATCCGTAGGTGGATTGTGCCGGTTTGGGAGGTGATTTTTCTGTAACGGGGATCTCATCCGGTTCGCCGTAAACGGTACAGGAGGAGGAAAAAACAAAATGGGGTACCCGGAACTCCTGTACGCATTTTAGCAGGTTGATAAGCGACACCAGGTTGTTCTCAAAATAAAGCAAGGGTTTTTGAACCGATTCCTCCACGGATTTGAAAGCAGCAAAATGGATGATGCCGCTGATATCATCATTTTCCTGGAAGATGGCGAACGTATCGTCAAAATTGCAGAGGTCAACCTTATAATTCTTTATTTTTTTTCCCGTGATCAGTTCAACGCCTTTCAGGATGACGGGATTGGAACGGGAATTATTATCCACGGAAATGACCTCATAGCCATTTTCAATAAGGTCCACAATGGTATGGGAGCCAATATAACCACAGCCCCCGGTAACGAGTATTTTAGCCATAAAAAAATTCCTCCAAAGGAGTCCTTCGGACTGACAAAAGTCAGGAATTTTAAGCGAATAATTTATGGAATGATCAAAACAACTTTACGATATGATATACTCCTGCGGCAACCAATCCGCTAACCGGAATGGTCAGGATCCATGCCCAGATCAGATTGATCGTAACTCCCCAGCGAACCGCGGATAAACGTTTTGTAGCACCCACTCCCATGATGGCCCCGGTAATGGTATGCGTGGTGCTGACTGGTATCTTCAATGCTTCGGTGATAAAGAGGGTCAACGCGCCGGCTGTTTCAGCAGCTACCCCTTCAAAGGGCGTAACTTTTGTGATGCGGGTACCCATTGTCTTAACGATCTTCCAGCCACCGCTCATGGTCCCCAGGCCTATCGCTGCGTAACAGGATATCGGGACCCAATCCGGCATCTGGTTGAATTCTTGTATAGAGCCACCGGCGATCAATGCAGCTGTTATAATACCCATTACTTTCTGGGCATCATTACCGCCGTGACCAATACTGAAGTCAGCGGATGAAACCAATTGAAGCCTTTTGAACCATTGGTTGGAGCGATGGGCATTCAGTTTGCCAAGCCATAAGGAGAAAATGGCCATGGTCAGCAGGATCAGCGACAATAAGATCCATTTAAAATTCTTGGAATAAAAGATGACCTGGGCTATATAATTTTCGTAATCCGTTTTTTTGGCAAGTATGTCCCT
Source organism: uncultured Chitinophaga sp. (assembly GCA_964516445.1). GTDB lineage: Bacteria > Bacteroidota > Bacteroidia > Chitinophagales > Chitinophagaceae > JJ008. The sequence goes on from CAZEZE010000402.1 coordinate 1,861, forward strand.
GTTAAATTCAAGGCTGATGGAGAGAAATACGATCACAAAAACGATCACTGCCACTGAAAATATCTTGGAGGTCCAGCCCTTTTTAAAGGAGCTCAGGAACCAGAGCGACATGATAAATGCCATGATCATACCCACAATGGGTGCCAGGAAAATGAAAGCGGCTGTTTTAAGTACGATCGGGGAGTTGACGGCTCCGAAACCGCCGGCGGCTACCGCTGCTCCGGCAAATCCCCCGATCAGGGTATGCGAGGAAGAGGAAGGTATTCCGAGCCACCAGGTCAACAAGTTCCACATGATCGCCGCGATGAGGCCGGAAAAGATCACGATCATCATATTCCCGGATACAAGGTCCGGTTTCACTGTTTTAGCCACTGTATCGGCCACCCCGTGGTCCTTGAATATGAAAAAGGCAACAGAATTGAAAAGGGCCGCCCACAATACCGCCTGGAAGGGAGTCAGTACCTTGGTCGAAACCACCGTGGCAATGGAATTGGCCGCATCATGAAAACCGTTGATATAATCGAATATCAGGGCCAGCGCAATGATAGTGATGAGAAAGGGTGTCATAAGAAGTTAGTTTGTAACGATATCAGGCATATTTGATAATGATGGACTCGATCACATTACTGGCATCCTCACATTTATCTGTCACGATCTCCATCACCTGGTATATCTCCCTTTTCTTGATCACTTCTTTGGCATCCGATTCGGTCTCGAAAAGACGTTCGATACTGAAATCAAAGATATCGTCGGCCTGGTTCTCAATACTGTTGATCTTCACCAGAGCTTCGGTGATATTGCGCATATTCTTCATGTCGCGCAGTTCGAAAACAGCAATTTTCACCTGCTGGGAGGCCTGCTCGATCAGTTCCGAGAACTTCTGCAGGCCGAT
>CAZEZE010000403.1:0-2745 GCA_964516445.1 uncultured Chitinophaga sp.
AAGTAGACTGATAATACAGCCGGGTGTTTGGGATTATGCTCGAGTTCAGCCAGTACTTTCTCCACTTTCTGACCACGGATCAGGTCAGCCAGCAGGCGCATCTTGCGCGGCGACGTCGGGTAATTTCTGAGTTTTGCTACTGCTTCCATTTATTTTGTTTTTAGCTCGGGAACCTGCTGCGGAGCGGGACTCCCGACTCCTGACTAACGACTCCCGACTGTATTATCAGTCTACTTTCTTACTTGAGTGCCCTTTAAACTGGCGGGTCGGGGCAAATTCTCCCAGTTTATGTCCCACCATGAATTCGGTCACATACACCGGAATGAACTTGTTCCCGTTATGCACCGCAAAAGTGTGGCCTACAAAATCAGGAGTGATCGTGGAACGACGGCTCCATGTTTTCATAACACCTTTCTTTGATTTGCCTTCATTCATAGACAGCACCTTTTTCTCGAGGTGGGTTGCTACGTAGGGGCCTTTTTTAATTGAACGAGCCATTTATTATAACGTTAGTTTATTAATAATTTTTTTTACTTGGCCAATTTGTTTCCGTTCTTCCGCTGGATGATCAGCTTATCGCTGCCTTTACCTTTGGTCCTGGTCTTCAGGCCTCTGGAATACTGGCCGTTCCTGCTCCGGGGTTGTCCGCCGGATGCCTTTCCTTCACCACCACCCATCGGGTGATCCACCGGGTTCATGGCAACACCGCGGTTACGGGGTTTGATACCCTTCCACCTGTTGCGTCCGGCCTTACCCATGCTCTGCAGGCTGTGGTCACTGTTGCTTACCACACCAACGGTGGCGTAACAGTTGATCAGCACTTTTCTCAACTCACCGCTCGGCATTTTGAGTATCGCGTATTTTTCTTCCTTATTGGTTAGCTGGGCAGAAGAACCCGCACTGCGGGACAACTTGCCACCCTGACCAGGCTGCATCTCGATATTATGGACGTTTGTACCCAGCGGGATATTCTTCATCGGCAATGCGTTCCCGACTTCCGGGGCCACATCGGGTCCGCTTTCCACTTTGGCGCCAACCTGGAGACCCTGCGGGGCCAGGATATAACGCTTCTCACCATCTGCATAATTCAAAAGTGCGATAAAAGCAGTACGGTTCGGATCGTACTGGATAGACTCCACGGTACCGACACCGGCCTTGTTTCTTTTGAAATCGATGATACGGTACTTCTTCTTATGCCCACCGCCTCTGTAACGCATAGACAGGTGACCGGAAGAGTTACGGCCTCCGGTCCTCGGCTTGGCTTCCACCAGGCTGCTTTCCGGAATATTGGTCGTTACCTCCGCATAAGCGTTACCGATCCTCCAGCGGGTACCGGCTGTAACGGGTTTGAATTTTCTTAATGCCATCTTTTACTTGTTCAATTTTTTATTATTCCAACACTTCGCGGCGGTTGATTGCCATTCGTCGTTGAGACAGGGCACGCCTTGTCTCAGACAGGGCATGCCCTGTCTCTATGGTTTTATATATTCGAATACAGATCTATATTTTCCCCTTCTGCCACCGTTACAAATGCCTTTTTGTACGCAGGCTTGCGGCCTGAGATCACGCCGGCCTTTGTAAAGCGGCTCTTGTTCTTGGCAGGAGATACGGCTGTGTTCACATTGGTTACGGTAACCCCGTAAAATGTTTCCACCGCTTTTTTGATCTCCAGCTTATTCGCCTTCCTGGATACTCTGAAAGCATACCGGCGCAGTTTGTCCTGCTGTGCGTTGGCTTTCTCTGTCAAAATGGGTTTTATCAGTACTTCGGAAAGTTTCATAGCCTTCTCTTTAGAATGTTTTTAATTAAGCTTCTGCTTTTTCTTCTTCTGAAAATATTTTCGCGGCACTCTCCGTCATCACCAGCACCTCCGCATTTACAATATCATAGGTATTGATGTCGCTCAGCAGCATGCCCAGGACAGTGGGTACATTCCGCATGGACATATCGAGGTTCTCATTGAACTCCGGCTGTACGAACATTACCTTCTTATCCGCTATATTCAAGTTACCGAGGATATCAACAAATGTTTTTGTCTTCGGTGTTTCCATAGCGATATCTTCCACGATCACAATAGCATTGTCTTTGGCCTTGTGTGAAAGGGCAGAGATCTTGGCCAGGTCCTTCACTTTACGGTTCAACTTGATATCATAACCATGTGGCTTGGGGCCGAAGATGGTACCACCCCCTTTGTATAAAGGGTTGCGGATATTACCCTTACGGCTTCCGCCGGTGCCTTTCTGGCGGTGCAGCTTGCGGCTGGCACCCTTTACTTCGGCACGGGTCTTCACCTTATGTGTACCCTGGCGCTGTGCAGCCAGGTATTGCTTTACAGCAAGGTAGATCACATGGTTGTTCGGCTCGGCACCGAAAATATCTTCCGGCAACTCCACCGATCTGCCGGTGGCCTTTCCTTTTGTATTTAATACTTCGATTTGCATTTCTTTATCATTTGGGGTGCAGACAGGGCATGCCCTGTCTCTACGTTATTTCTGGATTAATACAATTGAACCGTTATAACCCGGTACGGAACCGCTGATCAGGATATAATTCTTATCCGGGAAAATCTTCATCACCTTCAGGCCCTTCATCTTCACCCTGTCGTTACCCATGCGGCCGGCCATACGCATACCCTTCATTACACGGCTGGCATCGGATGAGTTACCCAGGGAACCCGGGGCACGCTGCCGGTCGTGCTGACCGTGCGATTGCTGGCCCACACCATGGAAACCATGACGCTTTACT
>CAZEZE010000404.1:0-2724 GCA_964516445.1 uncultured Chitinophaga sp.
AGGCCATTAGTTCAAACGTATACGTACCCGGTCGCAGGGAATTAAAATTCGCAGTCCTTGCGGTGGTGTAGGTCCAGGCGTTCTCCAGTTCCCTGATACGGTATGCATACCGGGTTTTGGAAGGTTCGGTCAGGCACACCCCGGTAAAATGGAATGCGATCGTATTGTTACCGTAGTTGAGATGGATTGATGGAGAGGATGCAAAATTGCTGTCCATCCCCTTTGCGGTTACCGAATTCAGCAGGAGTGCCGGCGGTAGACTGTTCCGGATGGCGGAGTCGGGGTGAAAGGAAAAAAGCCCCATGGAGGTTAGCCCCCAGATTGTGCCATTCCGTTCCTGTTCGAGTTTCAGGGTCTGGTAATAAGAAGTCAGCAACCCATCCTTTTCGTTATAGGAGATCAGTTGCTCGTCAGCACCGGGATTCATCAATAGCGAAACACTCATGTAATCGCCCAGCCAGATATTGTCATTTTTATCTGCGAGTACTGATAAAGCGTTATCAGAGGGCAAACCGTTATGGCTGTCATACTTTTTTTGCAATACCAGTTTGCCGGTTTGTAAAGAACATTTCAATAACCCTTTTCCCTGGGTGGCAATCCAGGTATTCCCTTTCCGGTCCCTGATGATCCTGTTGATGTGTAAATTCCGGACAGGCATGCCTCTGACACTATCTTCCACCAGTACATTGTTTTGCAGCACAAATAACCCCTGGCTTCCATAGAACCAAAAGGGGGAGTTCCCTGCCTGGAAACCGCCGAAAAGTTCAGGCGGGCGGGCATATTTATTTTTAAATGGGTAATGGGCTGTCATGGGTTCGGCGCTCATCGGATCAATGAGCGTTACGCCGTTCTCGGTGCAGGCATACAATTTCCCGTTACCCGCCGGGTATAATGCCTCGCAGTTATTATCCTTTAAGAATCCGGTCTTGTTCCAGTTACGGATACTATTGTTTTTGAAACGGCTGATACCCTGGTAACCGCTCCCGGCCCACAGCCCGTTTTCCCTGTCTTCAGTTAGACACATCACCTCCGCGAGCGGAAACAAGGGAGGTATTTTTTTGTCAATAACGATTCCTTCCGTTTTTCTTGTAAAGACCAGGCCTCGGTTACTGCCGAATAGTATTTCCCCGTTACTTCTTTCTAAAAATGAAAATGTTTCCTTGGGTGCATGGGCCGGCAGAACTTGTTGGCGGAAACCCGTACGCCTGAATTTCAGCAGGCCCTCCCATGAACCGATCCAGATATTTTCCTCCGCATCCATGAGAGCGGCAACAGCATTATTGGTGGCGGTTCCAAACAGGGCGAGTGGCTCCGCATAACCATTTTTCAGCAACCCGACACCACTGGTGGTGAGTGCGAATACTTTTCCCTGTTTGACAAAAACGGAAATGCCGATGTATTCTTCTGTAAACCGGCTGTCAATCCTTCCGTTCAGCATCTGGGCAGGATGCATGTCCCGGCAATTCCAGAAAATACTGTCTGGCGAAATAGCCGCGACAGAACGTACCGGCCGGGACGGGTCGCTGTTTTTCCAAACCAACCTTGTTTCAGAAGCACCCGGGCTTATACGGTATATACCTTCGTAGGAAGCAAAATAGATATTGTGTTTATTGTCTTCAGCCAGGCCGAATACCCTCTTTTTGCTAAGCATGCTCAGTGATACTGCAATTCCTGGTTTTTTGTTCCCCGACATTTTCGCCTCTTCGGGTTTCAGCCTGTACAGTGCATTCATATCTCCGATCCAAACATTTCCGGCCGCATCTGTAAACAGGGCCTCCGGTGCAGGCAACAGGCCTCCGGTGATCCTGATCCGGTTGATCTCACCGTTGTAGCAGTAAAATAATCCTTTATCACCCCCTAACCACATTCCCCCGGAACTGTCCTGGGTGAAACAGAGAATGCGCCCTATACTTTCATTGTCCGCTGTATATTGATAGTTGGTGAACTGGTAGCCATCGTATATACTAACCCCGATCTCCGTACCGATCCAGAGTTTCCTGTCAGTGGTTTGAGCCAGCGCATATAGTTTGGAAGAAAGTAGTCCTTCACGGGTGCCAAATGTTTCCAGCCGGGAGTAGGCCGACTGGCCGGTAAGCCTCATGGTACAAAGGGTCAGGGCTAAGAAGGATATTATCAGGCGGCAGTTCGGCATAACCATTGTAAAAATATACATCCTTTCCACGGATTTTTTACCATTTGCTCATTGGAGTTACCGTTCCCTAATCGGGGGCTTTGTTTTGCCCGTTCCGTAGGCGGAAATACCCATTGCCTTTTTGGGCTGGCCGGAGCATGAAACACTGGAATAGCTTTATCAAAACCACCGCATGACCGCAACAGCAATCGTAACGGAAAAAGTAACCGAAGTGCGGCAGGAGATGTTGCGTGCCGGTATCTGGAAAAGAGAATCCCCTGCCTGGGTAAATGATTATACACAAAGGGGTATTGCCACTGGCGAAGATTTCTGCAGTTGGCTTCAGTTTATATACCTGCCCAACCGCCTGCAGGAGGCTGCAAGTAATAAAGGCATCCCGGGAAGGACCGGTATTGTACCGCAGGCGATAAAATATTTCGGGAGTGATATCAATAAAGGAAAGTTGCTGCAATTACTGATCGAACTGGATTCATTATAAGTAAAATTTTAAAACCGTGAATATGAAAAGGATCTTTATTGGCATTCTGTTGCTGCTTCAAATTCATTTATTACCTGCCCAGAATGTGGGGATC
>CAZEZE010000405.1:0-2723 GCA_964516445.1 uncultured Chitinophaga sp.
TTCCTCAACGATGGAGTTTTCTCACTACTCTCCTGCACCTAATAATATTGCCGAAGAAGTGATCGCCAAAGTAAAAGGAAAAGTTTCCGCTTAAGCCTGAAACCTTAATGAGATATCCAGCCCTTCCGTTATCCACGGAAGGGTTTTTTAGTGTGCAAATCTTAATCATGATCAAGCAGCATTTTGGCAACCATGGCATTGTGTTTGCTCGATTAAAATGAAAACAACTCCGTTTTTAAGATGTCCTAAGGGTTTATCACCTTTTCTTGAAAAACACAATGTCCAGGTTAAGGACTCAGCAATGGGTCCTTAATTTTTTGGTGACCCCTGTCGGCAATATTGCTGTAAATTGTCTGTTGAAAATTTCTCCCGATGATCAAACGAACGCTTCTCTTCCTTTTCCTGCTGGGTTCCGTTTCTGTCTTCGCACAGGAAAAGACGCTGTCTTCCGGAATGAAGTTCCATCGTTCGGTTAAAATCAAAAAGTCTGTTTACCGGCTGAATGCACCCACCGATACTTCGAAAACCCTTATCCTCGTGGAAGGAAATGATATCGTGATCGATTTCAATAACGCGGAGCTGCGGGGAAGCAACGCGGTGAAGGATCCCGATGGTTTTTACGGGCTGGCCATCCTGGTTCGGAACAGTAAGAATGTAGTGATAAAAAACCTGAAGGCAAGAGGCTACAAGATCGCTTTGCTGGCGCGTAATACGGAAAAACTGACCCTGGAGAACTGCGACTTCAGTTATAACTACCGCCAGCATCTGAACAGCAGCCAGGAAAGGGAGGATATCTCTGACTGGATGAGCTATCATCACAATGAAAAAGATGAATGGATGCGCTATGGCGCTGCGATATACCTGCGGGACTGCTCCTTTGCAACGATCCGAAACTGCAAAGTGACCGGCGGGCAGAATGCCCTGATGATGACCGGCTGTAATGATGGCATGGTGGTGAATAATGATTTCTCCTTCAACTCCGGCATTGGTATCGGTATGTACCGCAGCAGCAGGAACAAAGTGCTGTATAACCGGATCATTTTTAATGTGAGGGGATACAGTCACGGTGTTTATAACCGTGGGCAGGACAGCGCGGGGATACTCGTGTATGAGCAAAGCAGCGATAATATATTTTATAAGAACAATGTGACACACGGGGGGGATGGATTCTTTCTCTGGGCCGGGCAAACGACCATGGATACGGGAGAGGGGGGATGCAATGACAACTTATTATACGGCAATGATTTTTCCTATGCGCCCACGAACGGGATCGAAGTGACCTTCAGCCGGAACCAGATCATCCGTAACAGGATGTTTGAATGTGACCACGGGATATGGGGCGGGTATAGTTTTTCCACGGTGATCAATGACAATAAATTCGGGGATAACCGGATCGCTATCGCCATCGAACACGGGCAGAAGAACGAGATCGGGTACAATATTTTTCTCCGGGATAAAGAGGCGATAAAACTATGGGCCCGGAAAGAACAGCCGGCCGACTGGATCTATGCGCAGAAAAGGGATACCCGCAGTTTTGACTATATATTCACCGGGAACAGTTTTAATTCCAATCCCGTTGCGTTCAGCCTGAACCGCAGTTCCCAACTGAAATTCATCGGCAATACCTATACGCTTACCGGGGTGAATATGAAAGCCGATTCCACCGTGACGGGTATTGACACCCTGGGCGGAGAACTCGAAGATCCTGTAACCAGGGAACCGGTGGTGAATGTGAAAAACCCGTCTGATCCTTTTAGGGGAAGCGGAAAACTGGCCGGTCGCAAGAACATTATGATGACAGAATGGGGGCCTTATGATTTTCGTTCCCCGATGATATGGAACACTAACCCCACAGATACTTCATCGGTCATGAAGTTTGACCTGTTGGGCCCGCCCGGAAAATGGCTGATCAAAAATTTCCGGGGGGTGAAGAATATTTCAGCAAGACAGGGTGTGTTTCCTGCTACCCTTACTGCTGAGAAAATAAAAGGGGAGCGCACGGATATCCTGATCGAACTGGAATATACCGGTGCTGCCATCACGACCCAGTTGGGTGAGCCTGTTGCCGCCGGTAAACGATCCGGGTTTCATTTCAGAAAATTCTTTCAACCCATTGAGTGGGAAGTGTTGTTTTACAACCTGGATACGGCTACTCATGATCCTGTAAAAACAGGCACCCTGTTTTCGATGTACGAGAAGAAGGCGCCATTCAGAACCGAGAAAAGGGACCAACTGGCTTATGCCTGGTGGGGAGGGATCAGGGAAGCAGGTGTGCAATACCCCCGGTTTATAACGGTAGCCGATGGTTCAGCCAGTTTTTTGCATGGGAATTATGAGCTTTCAGTTACCTGGGACGACGCTGTGAGGGTTTATATTGACAACAAACTGGTGGTAGATGAATGGGAGCCTTCCAGGTACATTTTTGACGAATCGCCCAATAAAAAGATCCGGGTTTTACTGGGTGGTAAACACGCCTTCAGGGTGGAGCATTTAGAGCTAGGTGGCTTTGCCACACTTAGCCTGAAAATCAAGCCGGTAGAGTAGCTGTCGCTATTTCGCGGGAACTTTGTCCACAGCGTATAAAATTCTTTCCCAACTATTTGGAGGGTATAGCCTTCACCCTTACCTTTGCACTCCCAAAAGAAAATTGGGTTTTTGACATATGTCTCAGCGAATCAGAATCAAATTACAGTCTTACGATCATAACCTGGTGGATAAATCCG
>CAZEZE010000406.1:0-2722 GCA_964516445.1 uncultured Chitinophaga sp.
ATATGAAACATCCACGGAGGGGTTTGTCTCAAAACTCTCACTGAGATTGCAGCAGGCCGCTTTAAAGAGTTCCCGTTCGGTCATTACCTGCGTTCGCACCGGGTTCAGGGAAGACAGGTAGGTAGATCGTTGCTTCCCGGTCACCCTGACCTCGCTCAACTGTTTGCCGGAGGCGAGAATGATCTTTATCTCGGATCCGCCAAAAGCGGAAATGGTATCCGACTCATAACCGGTATAACTGATGATCAGCCTGCCCGCGCCGGAGACCTGCTGAATGGCAAATACACCGGTTGAATCGGTTATCGTTCCCTTATTGGTTCCCTGCCATACCACGGAAGCTCCTGCCAGCGGACTGAATTTTCCCTGTTTATTTTCTTCCAGCACTACACCCTTAATAATCTGCGGAATACCGGTTTCTGTTGTTTCAGCAGGCGCAGTTTTTCCCTCTTCCTTGTGAGGTGTCGGGTTTAGCTCCCTGTATTTACAACAGGCCGGTAATTCCCGGTATACATCATCCTTTGCTTTTTCGTTCTCCGTATCATGACCGGCATCGGCGATGCGTTTCTGCACTTTGGTTATGGCTGTAACAGAAGGATTGTACGTAATGGTCAGTTGGCGGGTATTGATATCCCAAACCGCCGAATGGACGCCTTTCCCTTTTGCGGCTTCCTCGATTCTTTCCTTGCACATTTCACAGGCGCCGGAGATGGGAATGCTGGCGGTTATATCTCCTGCACCGGTCTGCGCGAAAGATTGCGCAACCGAGAACTGCAGGAAGAAAATGATGAGTATTTTATTTAAACGTAACATCGTAATTTTTTAAAGAATACTAACTCAAAAACGGGATGAGAAATTTAACCACAGAGTACACTGAGAAATTTTAAAAGTATACTTCGTGCCCTCTGTGGTTAAATTTTTTTTCACCGGTTTCTATTTCTTTTTCTTCAAAGCCCCCAAAAAAGTCCGCTCAAAACTGACCAGCCAGCTGTTGCTGTTCATCCGCTGCATGTTATTGCTCAACTGGAAACGGTAGCCCAGATTTAGTTTGGCATTACTGTTAAAGATGAGCTGCAGCGCGGGCGCCATGTCCACATAATGTGTTTTCCTGTCCAGGGTCTGCTGTGCCAGCATTTCGACATAAAGGTTCAGGTTGGTCTGTTTGTAATCCGTGTATTCTTTCGGCAAAACCAGGTAGCCTGCCGATAAACTGTAATTCATCGCCTGGTAATTCCTGGCCGGGATATAAAGCACCTTATCCGTTCGGGAGGGATGCAGGACCTGGGTATGACTGATAGTGCCCGATACCGCGAGTTTATGCCAGAGTTGCGTGGCAATGACACCGAACCGGATCCCGTCCTTATCCCCCATCATTGTTATCTCATCATAATGAAAAGGAGCCTTCGTGGCGGATCCTTCCGCGAATGCGGCCATCCGGAAATGTCTGTGGATCCCGTCCTTTGAAAGGAAACGGTACTTGGCATAAAGGTTTATCGATTCATAGCGGAAATCGGGCGTATGCATATTCGCGATGGTACCGCTCAGCGAAACCTGGAGTTTTTTGCTGATCCCTACCAGCACCTGCGGCATTACCCGGTGCGAAAAACGGCCATAGATATTATCGCGGGTAACAAAATGATCCGTAAGCTTCAGGCTGATGGTATGCGCGGGCAGGTTGGAGGCCGGTTCGGTAAAAACATACAGCTCCTGTCCCCCGCTTTTCAATGCCAGCAGGACAACAATTGCCAGGAAGATCTTTCTCATAATTTTTATTATCAGTCTTCCAGCATATCCTTCAGCGCTTTCTCCAGGTCTTTTCCTTCCAGGTCCATGGCGATCAGGCGGCCGCCTTTATCAATGAGATAAGAAGTAGGCAGGGCTTCCACATACCAGTTCCGGGCGGTTGGGGTTTCCCATCCCCCGCGATCGATCACCTGCAACCAGGTGATCTTATCTTTTTTAACTGCTTTCAGCCAGTTATCCTTCTCGTCATCCAGCGAAACGCTGAATATCTCGAAACCCTTTTCCTTATACTTTGAATAGATCTTTGCCAGTCCTTTATTCGCCACCCTGCAGGGGCCGCACCAGGAGGCCCAGAAATCAAGCAACACCACTTTGCCTTTCAGGGATGATAAACGCAAGGTATCCCCGGTAGCGGATGGCAGCGCGATTTCCGCGGCAGGTTGTCCCTGCCGGGGCTGTGCCTGTGCCAGTACACACATGAATATGCTGAGAAATAAAATGAAATATTGTTTACGGTTCTTCATTGTGAATGTTGATCGAAGTTGTTTTTTTAACCACAGAGGACACGAAGTATACTTGCATGGTCTCTCCGTGTACTCAGTGGTTTTTTTAACCACAGAGGGCACTGAGAATTCATTACAAATTCTTTGTGTCCTCTGTGGTTTAAATTTCAGATCGTTACATGGTAGATCCTTTCCCCCTCGCCCATACCGTCTTTCGAACAGCAGGAGGCCGTCTTGCCCGTTTGCACACAACTCATTTTGGCGGAAGCGCTTAGCTTCTTAAACTGTTTCTCCGGGATAAAATTCCTGTCCACCACCGTGATCACCTGTTCACCGTTCAGCGATTGCCCGTTACCGTTCAGGAAGTGAAAATTCTCTTCCCCGATACGGATATGTTTGTCTTTTTCGAGCTTAACATCACTGAAGGATCCCGTGAGCTGCAGGCCGCCTACCGAGAACCCGGCATCCTCGACCGCTTC
>CAZEZE010000407.1:0-2720 GCA_964516445.1 uncultured Chitinophaga sp.
CATCGGTGTTACACCGCAGAATGATGGCGTCCTTATCCGCCTGTCACTGCCACCGCTTACGGAAGAAAGAAGAAAAGAACTTGTCAAGAAATGCCACGTGGAAGGCGAACATTGCAAAGTAGCTATTCGGAATATCCGCCGGGATGCCATTGAGCATATCAAGAAATTGCAGAAGAGCGGACTTAGTGAAGATGCCGCAAAGGATGCCGAAGCGGATGTTCAGCAGGTAACCGATAAATTCACTGCCGCGGTGGAAAAACATCTTAGTTCCAAAGAGAAAGAGATCATGTCGGTCTGATCATAGGATTTTCCCGAACTCAGTTTTCTGGTGTTTCAGCGGCCCTTCTGTCGGGCCGGTTGGCGAGATATACTCCCAGCAGTATAATACCCAGGCAGATGATCTCGATCCAGGTGATCTGTTCCCCGTCGAGAAAGCCCCAGAACAGCGCGATAAAAGGTATGCCGTAAGTGACCAGCGAGGCAAAGAGCCCGCCGGCCCTCTTTACAAGAATATAGAAAAGGGCGGTGGCGATGGCACTCCCGGCTACACCAAGGATCACGGATGAAATAATCGCCTGCCGGATGGGTTCAGACCCATGATCAAGCTGAAGGAAACCCTGCTGCCATAATACCGCGGCTGTTGGAATAGTCATAAATGCCAGTGAAACAGTAGCTGCATGCACCGGGTTCACCCCCCTCAGGTACTGGCCCACCATATTCACATTGATGCCATACAGGAAAGTGGCCAATATTATCAGCAGGGTATAACCAAGATTATCAAAGCTGATACTCCTTTCCCCGATGAGCGCCGGGTATACGGTCAGGAGCACCAGTCCAAAGAAACCGGTCAATACACCGGTGATCTTCGGTGAACTGATCTTTTGTTTGAAAAAGAAAATACCCACTACCGCCACACAGATGGGTGTAAGGGAATTCAGGATTCCCGCCAGCGAGGCATCCAGCCGGGTGATCGCAGCTGCAAACAGGAATGCAGGTAACAGGTTGCCGAAAACAGCACTCAGGATAATGATCCCGAGCTTATCGCGGGGAATCTTCCGGGTATGAAAAAATGCAAAGGGAACAAATACCAGTCCGGCTGAGAAGATTCGAAGGGCGGCGATCTGTGATGCAGGAAGGGCCGTGCTGTCCTTCATCAGTTTAAATGAACTCCCCCAGATGATACAGAGAATGATAAATATCGTCCAGCTGATAAACTTATTACTCATATTATGACCTGATGGAAAGGCGCAAAGGTGAAGAAATAGCGTCAGGAAGCCTCGACATTTTTTGTTGGACCGATAAAGTATATTGCAATACAATTTGATCAGTATGGAACCAATCCGATTAAGCGGGATCTCCACCCGTGCCCCGGAGGATGCGGATAAAAAGGAAATGAAGGAAACAACAGCCCGGCTGGTAGAGGAGCTGGATGAACTCCAGAACCTGTTATTCGCCGAAGGCAGGCATTCGGTGCTGGTGGTCATACAGGGCATGGATGGAAGCGGAAAGGATGGCGTTATCCGGAATGTACTGGGAAATATGAACCCGCAGGGGGTAACGGTGCAGTCTTTTAAAGCCCCGACCCCGCTGGAACTCTCCCATGATTTTTTATGGCGGATCCACCAGCATTCCCCGGGCAAAGGAATGATCCAGGTCTTTAACCGTTCCCATTACGAGGATATCCTGGTGACCCGGGTACACAAATGGTGCGATGATGCAACAGCCCGGAAACGTATGAAGGCGATCAACGATTTTGAGCAGGTGCTGCAGGAACACAATAACACGCATATCCTCAAATTTTACTTACACGTTTCCCCCGAAGAGCAGCATGAAAGGCTCGCGGAACGGATGAAGGATCCGGCGAAGATGTGGAAGTACAATGAAAAGGATTTTGAAGAGGCTAAATTGTGGGATATCTATATGCAGGTGTATGACGAGTGTTTCAATAACTGCTGCCATCCGCCATGGATCATCGTACCGTCCGACCAGAACTGGTATAAGGAATATATCATCGCCTCGGCCCTTCACAGCCTGCTGAAAGGGCTGAACATGCAGTACCCGGGTCTTAAAAAATAGATTCATTACATTTACCGGTAGTACCTGCTGCTTGCCGGGGTATGTAACCATTGTTTATCGTACGTAAAACTCTTTTTATGGGTATGCTTAAGGAATTCAAAGAATTTGCAATAAAAGGTAATATCGTTGACCTGGCCGTGGCAGTTGTGATCGGCGCCGCGTTTGGTAAAATAATTACCGCGTTTACAGAGAGTATCATCAGTCCCGTCATTGCCCTGATCCTGGGTAAGGGTGGCTTGTCGGAGGTAAGTGTTACCGTCGGAAAAACCATTTTCCCGGTCGGGGTCTTTATACAGGCAGTCATTGATTTTGTGCTGGTCGCTTTCCTATTGTTCCTTGTCATCAAGGCTATCAACTCCATGAAGAAAAAGGAAGTAGCGGCTCCGGCAGCTACCCCGGAAGATATCCAGTTACTGCGCGAGATCAGGGATGCGCTGAAAAAATAGTCCCGGAAGCGGGTTTCAACCGGTAAATGCAATTCGCTTACTTTTGTTAGGTCCTGTGGTCGCTTGTATCATCACAGGATTTTATTCTTAAAGTATTCAACCGAACCACGTGCAGCACACATCGTACCAGATAAAATTGCCCCAGTTTGAAGGTCCCTTTGACCTGCTCCTCTTTTTTATTGAAAGGGATGAACTGGA
>CAZEZE010000408.1:0-2710 GCA_964516445.1 uncultured Chitinophaga sp.
ATGTGGCTGCCATTAAAGAGGTGAGGGCTTTCGCGGTGACCCAGCAGAAAAAAATGGGCGCGAAAAAAGGGATCGTCATGGACGGGCGGGATATCGGGACGGTGGTATTCCCGGAGGCGGAATTAAAGATATTCATGACCGCTGATAATGCCGTCCGCGTGGAGCGCCGTTTTAAGGAATTATACGCCAAGAACCCCAATATCACGATCGAGGAGGTAAAGAACAACCTCGAGATGCGGGATTATATCGATTCCAACCGCAAAGTAAGTCCGCTGCGTCAGGCCAAAGATGCCCTCGTGCTCGACAATACGCATCTCACGGAAAAAGAACAGTTCGACGTGGCGATGGAATGGGTAAAACAAAAGACCCGCAAGTAGCTTTTCCCCGTTGATTTCGGTTAATGATCAACGTCATAATCTGGCAATCCGCTTGTCATTTATTACCGGAGACTCCGGCAGTATCTTGTAGACAGATCTGAAAAGGTTCACGTCATGCAACTGTTTCTCCCATATTGACCCCTGGTGTCAAACGCTGTTATCACTTTTCTCCCTTCACTGTCACTATTCCTCACCCTAAAATTTCCGTTATGAAAAAGAATATACTTTCCTGGATTATTGCCATGGGATTCCCGTTTGTTACCCTGGCGCAGCTTCCGGACCTGCCCCAGCCGGGTGCCACCAGTTATCACCCGGGGCTGATGCCGGCAGGGAGTTATGTCATTGCGATGGATAATACCCTGCAGGGGAACGGCACCATCATGAATGTAAAAGCCTATGGCCTGGTAGTAACACTGTTAAATAATAGCGTTCCGGTGAAATGGATTATTCAGCCCGGCAAACTGAAAGATGGGATTGATTTTTCCGTCAATGCCACCCGGATCCTGCCCACCGCCGGCACGGCGGCCAATTGCCAGTTTAAAAGCGGGCCCTTTGTGATATTTGCCCCGGATACAACGGGTATTGCAGCCATGGTGCGGGCTTATAACAGCATCCAGACACCGGATGTGAATATTTACCGTACCAATGCGGAGGTAACGGTGGATGTCCGCTACGATCTGACGGGCTTTCGGCCCAAAGCCGCCCTGCTGGATGATGGCGGAAACTGGACTATCCATGAAGATATGATGATCGCCGGGGGTGTTCCGGCTGCTAATTATGGAGTAGAAGCTACCGGAAGCAACCTGCTGATTAATTGCTACACTTTTGCATCCGAACCGCATAATATTGCTTCCCCCACAGCTGTCATTGCCGATATACGTCATTTCGTGGAAAACGGAGGGAATTTCCTGGCCCAATGTCACGCTGTCCAAACATATGAGAATAACGCAGTAGCCGGATTCTTTCAAACCAGTACGGGTATTCAACATGGAGCAGGAGGTGATAAAAATGCAACTATTGATATCGCTGATGTCATGTTCCCGAACCCTGATCTGAGTTATTCCCAGTTTGAAGGGGAATTTGATATGAGCAATGGAGGCGCAATGCAAAACTGGAAGTTACTCAGCGGAAGTACCTATATCAATAATACACATTTTCAGGTTGCTGGATCTGTGTTGACTGATGTTTCCAGTGCGAGTGTATCTAAATTGCAGCCTGTGGGAAAAAGGGGCGGCATGGTTTTTTACCTGGGGAATCATGAATATAAATATGAAAATACCCAGCACCATATCAACGGGATCCGGATGTACCTGAATGCTTTTCTAACGCCTTCCAACCTCCTGGGCTCAATCGATTTCACTTCCGTGGTAACCTGTCCCAATACACTTACCGACCCGGCCGTGCTGCATGTGGGTTCCCTTTCCGGTCCCACCGGGGCTTACCCGCTGACCTTTGAATGGTATGCAGACAAAGCGGCACCTTATGGCCAGATGAATTCCGGAGATGTGTTACTGGGTTCCTATGTGGTAGATGCGGCCGGAGGCAGTGGCCAGATAACGGTTTACAATGAATACAGGAGAAACACACCTTATGTAGTTCATATTATTCCCGCAGCCGGTTGCCTCGAAGCCCGTGACTTTATCCCCAACAGCTGCGCATCCACCCTTCCTGTTTCCCTGCTTAATTTTACGGCTGTCCGCAACCGTAATTATGCCGAACTGGCCTGGACAACGGTGACTGAATTGAATTGCCGCGGATTTGAAGTGCAACGGAGCACGGATGGGGTCAACTGGACAGTGGCCGGATTTGTACCCAGTCTAGCGCTGAACGGGAACAGCCAGGGCCAGCTGACTTATTCCTTCCGGGAAATTAACCTGAGTAACGGGGTCAGCCAGTACCGGCTCAAACAAACCGATTTTGATGATAATGTAAAATACAGCCCGCTGCGGCCCGTACCCGGAATCAGCCAGGATAGAAAACTGATCCTGTTTCCCAACCCCGTTTCGGGAGGCACCCTGAATGTGATTGCCGGGAAGGGCGATGAATCCTTTGATATGATCCTGGTGGATATGAACGGCCGGAAGGTCAGGGAATGGAAAAATGTAAACGGGAACAGGGTAGCCCTCGGGATCCTCTCTGCCGGCGTTTATTCTGTCAGGGTAACAGTACGTGAAACGGGCGAGCAACTGACCGAAAAACTGGTCATAAATAAATAAGGTATCATGGATTTGGATCGGGGGACCGGATTCCGGTCCCCTTTTTTTGTTGAAATATGGAAACATTTTAAACGGACAAGGGGGGTATTTTTAAGGGGAAACCCTTCCGGGCACAAA
>CAZEZE010000409.1:0-2704 GCA_964516445.1 uncultured Chitinophaga sp.
ATGCTACTGAAATTGCATCGGCTGCAACTGTACTTACAGTTAATGTTCTATTCCCTGTTGTTTCAGGCCTCAAAATAACTGTTGTACTACCAGACACCTGGAGTTTGCCGATAGTTTGATTTGGAATATCAGAAATAGTTTTTGACCCGCCGTTGTTAATGACCATAACATCATTTGCGGCAAGAACTGTCCTTGTTGGGGTCCAGTTAGTAGATGTTGCCCAACTCCCATTTCCAACGACATTCCAAGTATATGTTGTTTGCGCATTCACCACTGATGTCAACAACACCAGTACTAAAACAATTGAGTAAATCTTTTTCATGCTTCAAGGGTTTTAAAAAAGTTTAAAAGGCAGAACTTGTTTAAGCCCTTCACAGAAAATTGGATGGTTCTGGTTACAGAATGGAGATTGGAATTGAAATAAAAAAGTGGATAGTATTGAATAAATGCCTGTCGTAGATTAACCTTTCGCTACTCAATAAATACGTGTGGATTTTTCAGGGATACGGGAAATTAATGGGCCGTAAAAATACGGCGGAGAGTAAAGATAAGACCACATTCCCGCTTTAACAAGTATAAAATATTTTATTTGACCCTGATTATGATCATCGTAAAACTACCTGGCCGGGGCGATTGGCAAACCTGTTGAACTGTTGCTAAATACCTGCTGCACTATGCTTCAACTTTAAAGATACCGGGCCGTATAGCTTTTCCTGTTTTTCTTTAATTCTGAGGTTGTGCCGGCAAAAACAACCTCCCCGCCGCCATCACCTGCTTCGGGGCCCAGGTCGATCACCCAGTCGGCGCTGCGGATGACATCGGTGTTGTGTTCAATGACAAGGATGGAGTGTCCCTGCTCAATCAGCGCGTTGAATGAGGCCAGCAGTTTTTTGATATCATGGAAATGCAGACCGGTGGTGGGTTCATCAAAGATGAAGAGGATCTTGTTCCCCGCTTTTCCCTTCCCTAAAAAAGCGGCGAGTTTCACTCGTTGCGCTTCCCCTCCGGATAAAGTGGAGGAGGACTGTCCCAGTTTCACATAACCCAGTCCCACATCGCTGAGCGGCTGAATGGCACGAGCAATGTTCTTTTCTTCGTAAAAGAAATCAATGGCCTCGTCCACGCTCAGCTCCAGCACTTCGTAAATGCTTTTGTCATTGTATTTCACTTCAAGGACCTCTTCCTTGAATCTTTTTCCACCGCAGGATTCACAGGTAAGATGCACATCCGCCAGGAACTGCATCTCCACCACCTGCTCCCCTTCTCCTTTGCAGGTATCGCAACGGCCGCCATCCACATTAAAGGAAAAATGTTTGGGCTGGAAACCGCGCATCTTGCTCAGGGGCTGCCGGGCAAATAGATCCCGGATCTCATCATAAGCTTTTATATACGTGACCGGGTTGCTGCGGGATGATTTCCCGATGGGATTCTGGTCCACCATTTCGATCTGCGCGATGCTGTCAATATCACCCGTGATCTGTTTGTGGTAACCGATCTTTTCGCCGAATTCTCCTTTAAGCTTTTGCAGCGCGGGATAGAGGATCTGCTTCACCAGGGTTGTCTTCCCGCTTCCGCTCACCCCGCTGACCACACAAAGCAGGTTGAGGGGGAATTCAACCGTGATATTCTTTAAATTATTCTGCCTGGCCCCTTCTACTTTAACCGAACGGTTCCATTTACGCACCTGTTTAGGTGGTTCAATGGTCAGTTCATGGTTGAGGTACTTCCCGGTCAGGCTCATGGGATTGGAAATGATCGCGTCATAATCACCCTCCGCCACCACTTCACCCCCGAGATGGGAAGCCAGCGGTCCCATATCGATGATATGGTCCGCTTCCCGCATCATCATCTCATCATGTTCCACCACCACCACGGTATTGCCCAGGTCACGCAACTCCTTTAATACCTTGATGAGGTTGGCCGTATCCCGCGAATGCAGACCGATGGAAGGTTCATCGAGAATATATAAGGAATTGCTGAGGTTGCTTCCCAGGCTCCTCGTCAGTTGTATCCGCTGGCTTTCACCGCCACTCAAACTGTTGGCAAGACGGCTCAATGTCAGGTATCCCAGTCCCACTTTGATCAGCACGTCCAGGCGGTTGTGCAGTTCCAGCAGGATCCTTTTACCGACCGCTTTGTCATAAGCGCTGAGCTGATCATCCAGCCAATCAAACCATTTCTTCAGGTCTTTCACTGGCATGGCGCTCAGTTCCCCGATATGTTTGTCGCCGACCTTTACATACAGCGCTTCTTTCCGGAGCCGGTAGCCATTGCAGTCGGGGCATTCCGTTCTTCCGCGGTAGCGGCTCAGCAAAACCCTGTACTGCACTTTGTATAACTGGGATTCCACATCCCTGAAAAAATCATTGATGCCATAAACCCCGTTACTGCCTTCCCATAATTGCTTGTATTGTTTATTGCTGAGATCGGCCACGGGTTTATGAACGGGGAAATCAAACTTTTTGGCTCCTTTTACAAAATTCTGCCTCCACCAGTCCAGCTTCTCCCCTTTCCAGGGCGCCACGGCCCCTTCGTATACACTCAGTCTCCTGTCGGGTATCACCAGGTCGGCATCAATTCCGAGCACCTGGGAAAAACCTTCACAGGTGGGACAGGCGCCAAAAGGATTATTGAATGAAAAAAGATTGGGCTGCGGTTCTTCGAAGAGCATCCCGTCGAGTTCGAAGCGGTTGTTGAGATGGAG
>CAZEZE010000410.1:0-2704 GCA_964516445.1 uncultured Chitinophaga sp.
GGCCACCGGGCAAACATTCTCGCAGGGCGCATTATCGCAATGCTGGCAGAGCATGGGCTGGAACACCACATCCACGTCTTCGTGGTCTTCCCTGTTGTTGAAGGTGAAGTAACGGTCAATACGCAGCCAATGCATCTCGTGTGCACGCTGCACCTGTATCTTACCCACCACGCTCACATTATTTTCGGCGGTACAGGCTACCACGCAGGCGCTGCAACCGGTACAGGTATTCAGGTCAATGCTCATGCCCCACTTGATACCCGGCTTTTCATAGTCGGGGTAAATGGTGGCGTCCTTCACGTAATCCTTGCTTCCTGCAGCCATCAGGTTCTTTCTTTCTTCATTCACTTCTTCCAGGATGGATGCCGGGTTGGCGCTATAACTGCTGAGGTTGGTCTCGTAGATCACGGGGCGGCTCTCGGTGAAACCGTGCACCTGGGTTTGTGCCAGGGGGTAGCTGCGGCCGGTCTTTTCAACCCTGCACATCGATGCATACTGGTTGGTGCCGTTGAATGCCACCAGTGGATACACGTTCTTACCTGCCCCTCTTGCAGACTTGCCGATGTATTCACCCGTAGCTTCTTTATTGGCGCTTTCCCTTCCGTAGCCTACGGCCAGCGCCACCACGTCTTTATGCATACCGGGGATGATGATCACCGGTAATTCAACCGACTTCCCGTTGGCTGCCGTTACCTTCACCACGGGCTTTTCGGGATGCACTTCATAATTGCTCTGTTTTCCGCCTTCCTGGTTCAGCACATCGAGGCCCAGCAATGCTTTGGCCATGGACGGGCTCATCATTGCGTAGTTATCCCAGGTTACCTTGGTAACGGGATCAGGCAGTTCCTGCAACCAGGGGTTATTGGCCTGGCTTCCGTTGCCGATAGACACTTTCTGGTAGAGCACCACTTCATTGATGCCCGTTTTTACGGCGGTGATGGCATTTACCGCCTCGCTTAACTTACCGGCATTGAACGTGCCGGCGGCCACCGTCATGGCAGCGGGCTCAACCACACCATCCTGCAATGCCTTGCTATACATGTCGGGGCTGCCCAGCCTGGCCGACCAGTATGTTTTGAAATATGTTTCATAATCATTGACCTGGCTACCCGCAGCTGCACTCCATTTGATCAGCGAGGTCTGGAATGACCTGGTTTTGAACAAGGGATTGATGGTGGGCTGGATGAGGCTGTAATACCCCGTTTTGGGTTCCGCATCGCCCCAGCTCTCGAGCCAGTGGTGTGCGGGAATGATATATTTACACAGTTCGGTCGTTTCATCCATGGTAGCGTTGAAGGAAACACTCAGCACCTTGCTTAAACCGTCGGTAAATTTCTTGCTGTCGGCCCAGGAATATGCGGGGTTCACGCCATGGATCAGCACGGCGCCTACGGCCCCGGCATTCATATCATCAATCAGCTTCACCATATCGGCATCGATGCCGTTCCTGTAGTTGGAGTTCAGGGCCCAGTTAATGGTCTTGCCGCCGGCGCCGATCTGTTCATTGATGGCATTTATGATCATTTGTACGTTCGCATCATTGCTTCCGCATACCACCAGCGCCTCTCCCTTATGTGCATTGAGTGCTTCAACGGTCTTATCGATAGCCTTGCTGAGCTTTTCATCCTTGATGGATGAAGGCGCCAGCCCCAATCCGAGTTTGGAAAGGATGGCAAGGGCGATGGCCCCGGTTTCAGATGGCTTGTGGGTATAACGTTCGTCGGCGTTGCTGCCCGTCATACTGATCATACTTTCAAACTGGATATGCTTGCTCAGTTCGGGTTTTTCGCCCGATACCTTTCTTTTTTGTGCGTACTGGTGGCTGAATTCAACCGGGCTCAGCCAGGTTCCGAGGAAATCTGCGCCGAGGCTTACGATCACTTTGGCGTTCTCGAAATGATAAGAAGGGATGGCCCTTTTGCCATAGCAGGCCTCATTGGCCAGCAGCATACCGCTGTAGCTGACGGCATCGTACTGCACATGGCGGCTGCCCGGGTATTTGGCCAGGAATTCTTTGATGATCTCCAGCGTGGTCGGAGAGCTGATGGATGAAGTGAGCAGTACCACCGGCCTGCCTCCCAGCCCGGCCATGGCGTCTCCCACCATTTTATCAAAAGCGTCGAAGCTGGTCACTTCCTTGAAGCCCTTGCCATCCCTTTGCATGGGATAGCGGAGGCGGGTATTATCGTACAGGTCCAGAACAGAAGCCTGCGCCTGTGCGCTGGTACCGCCACGGGTGATGGAGGATAATTCGTTTCCTTCGATCTTGATCGGACGGCCGTCCCTTTGCTTCACCACCACAGAGATGGCATCGCCTCCGTTCACATAAGTAGAAGCGTAATAATTGGCTACCCCGGGGATCACGGTTTCGGGGCGCTGCAGGTAAGGCACGGCCTTGCGTACCGGCACTTCGCAACTGGCTGCAACAGCGGCCGCAGCTGTGCTGAATCCAAGATATTTAAGGAAATCCCTGCGCGGGGTTTTGGCATCTGCTATCCCTTTATCATCAAGGTCCGACAAGGGAAGTAATTCTTCTTTGAATTCGTTTTTGGTTGACTCCAGAAAAGTTTCTGTCTGATTCAGTTCACCAAAACTTTGCCAGTATTTTTTCTTACTCATATTGTTTACCCCAACCCCTAAAGGGCTTTTGTGTAGAAAATATATTGTTATACTTCAGTGCTCCGTTGTCCCCTTCAGGGGTCAG
>CAZEZE010000411.1:0-2699 GCA_964516445.1 uncultured Chitinophaga sp.
TTAGCAGGCCTGCTGAGGTTTCAATAAATTTAAGCTCTCCCGCTGCAGGCGGGAGAGCTTTTTTTATAATGGCAAAAAAATTCACACTTGGCAAAGGGGAGCGGCTGAAAAGCCGGAAGCTGATCGATGAATTGTTCAGCAAGGGTAAAAGTCTCAACCTGCCTCCTTTCAGGGTTGTTTACCTGCCTGCCGAAACAGGTTTGCGCTCAGGTGTTGCAGTGAGTTCCAGGAATTTTAAAAAGGCAGTCGACCGCAACAGGATCAAACGGCTGATGCGGGAAGCATACCGTCTTCAGAAAAATCCCTTCCAGGAAATGCTGAAAGCGCAACAAAAAGGCATGATCCTTTTTTTCAACTACACCTCAAGGGAAATGCCGGAGTACCCGGCCGTTTTTGAAGGAATACAAAAATGTCTTACCAGGCTCTATAGAACATTCCATGAAAAAGGTACTGCAGATACTTAGCCTGCCCTTTATATTAATTATAAAGGTCTACCAGTGGATCATTTCACCCTGGCTTGGACCCAAATGCCGTTTTACCCCCACCTGTTCGCACTATGCCGCCGAAGCGTTGAAAAAACACGGACTCTTCAAAGGGCTCTGGCTTTCGGTCAGGCGTATCTCCCGTTGCCATCCCTGGGGCGGCAGCGGATATGATCCCGTGCCCTGAATATATCAGGTACATTGCTGTCAGCAGGAAACCCGTAAGGGACCAGTCATTTATTGAGTATATTGTTATAAATTAAAAGTCGTTGATCACCGTTTCCATTATAGAGGATGATAAGCACTACAGGGAGGGACTGGAAACGCTGATCAACGGGTCCGGTTTGTTCAGGGTGCTGCACTGTTATTCCTCTGCGGAAATGGCCCTGCCCCATATCACAGGGCATCCTCCCCAAATTGCCATCGTGGATATCAAACTTCCGGGTAAGAACGGGGTGGAGCTGATCGCCGCCATAAAAGAAAAAAATCCGGGCATTCTTTGTATGGTCTGCTCATTTTACGATGATGATGAATTTGTTTTCAGGGCCCTCAGGAATGGGGCGAACGGTTATATACTAAAGGATGCAATGCCGAAACAGATCATCGAATCCCTTCAGGAACTTTACGAAGGCGGCGCGCCCATGAGCCGTTATATCGCGAAAAAAGTGATCAATACCTTCCAGGCAAAAAAGGATCATCCCAAACTTTCGGAACTCTCCGAAAGGGAGAATGAGATCCTTCAACTCGTTGCCACGGGGCTGATCGTAAAGGAAGTGGCGGACAGGCTTTATATTAGTAATCATACCGTGACCAAGCACCTGAAAAACATCTATCACAAACTGCATGTCAATAACCGGGTGGAAGCGGTGAACCGGTTGAATCATCCGGGGGAGTAGTTAATTGGGTAATTGGTTGACTGGGTCCTAAATGCAAAGTGTACAATAAACTATATGGATCCCGCTTTGGCAGGAAACAAATTAATATAGGAATGAACTGTAGTACCTGTGGGAAATAATGTGCTGTAAGCCCTAATTAACCAGTCAACCAATTAACTCGTTAGCCCTCAAACCTGTCAGCCACTTTCTTCCAATCCACCACATTCCAGAATGCAGCCAGGTATTCGGCCCTCCTGTTCTGGTACTTCAGGTAATAAGCATGCTCCCATACATCAACCCCAAGAATGGGACGGCCTTTTACATCCGCCACATCCATCAGCGGGTTGTCCTGGTTGGGTGTGGAACTGACCTCCAGTTTACCGTCTTTGATGATCAGCCAGGCCCAGCCGCTGCCGAAACGGGTCATACCCGCGTTGGCGAATTTTTCCTTGAAGGCATCGAATGAACCGAATGCCTCATGAATGGCTTCCGCCAGTTTGCCGGCGGGCATGCCGCCGCCGTTCTCATCAAGGCTCTCCCAGAAGAAAGTATGGTTCCAGTGACCCCCGCCGTTATTGCGGACAGCAACGGAGATCTTGCCGGCATTGGCCACCAGCTCATCCAGTGATTTGTTCTCGTGTTCCGTGCCGGCAATGGCTTTGTTCAGGTTGTCTACGTAGGCCTGGTGATGTTTGCCGTGATGGATCTGCATGGTCTGCGTGTCAATATGCGGTTCCAGTGCGTCGTGTGCATATGGAAGGGGTGCTAATGTAAATGCCATAATTGTAAAGTTTTGTAGTGAATGATATTATCAGGACAACAAAAGTACAAAGGGGAAGTTGAACCGGGCCGGCCCGCGAACGATTTGTTTCTTATTTCGCAAATCAGCTCTTCAACCGGTTGAGTTTTTTCCCTTTTTCGGTAAAGGTTTCCACGAGGCCCCTTGTTTCAAGGTCAAGACGTACGGAAATAGTATACCAGGGGATAGACCTGCTGAATTCCGGTATTTTCTTCCGGATGATCTTCACTACATCATCGGTGAGATCGGTAAAGGTTTTGCCCTTGCTGCCTTTCAGGCTTTGGAGGATGGCCGCTTTGAAGGGTTCATAGATGGCGGAGTCGATATTGAACCGGCTGCCGGTACGGGGATGCGTGGTGATTATTTTTTTTTGTGTAGAGGTCTTTGCCATGATTATCGCTTTGACTGGAAAAAATCTTTCATTAGTTGCGCGCATTGTTCCTGTAAAACGCCCTCACCAACTCGGTTTTAGGGTGAAAGGGCCAGTTCGTGCCGGCGGTTTTCTTATAGCCGTTCTTCTCATCATCCGCGCCATCTATGAAC
>CAZEZE010000412.1:0-2696 GCA_964516445.1 uncultured Chitinophaga sp.
AGATGAGTTTTGGTTTCAGCCGGGATGATATCGGTGGTTTCCTGCCCAAATACCTTGACCTGAAAATTCTACCTGCCGACCCGTTCCAGACCATCGACCAGGAAGGTATCGGTCAACTGATAAAAGTGGGAACTGAAAGAGGACGGATCACCAAGCCAAAATTGAAAGTAGGAATCTGCGGCGAACATGGCGGCGACCCGGACAGTGTGAAATTCTGCCATCGCATCGGGATGAATTATGTGAGCTGCTCACCGTTCCGTGTGCCCATCGCGCGGTTGGCAGCCGCGCAGGCGGCGATTGAGAGTCCGAGGAGGAAGAAGATTTAGATTTAGATTTAGATTAAGGTAAAGGTTAAGATTAAGGTTTAGGTTAAGGTTGCTTGCTCGCCGAAGCTTTGTCGCAGGTGAGCGGTTCAGGCCCTGATTATTTTATAACCCCCGTGATAAAAATTGCGGGGGTTATGTTATCCGGTTAACACATGTTTACGGATACTCAAATCCAAATTCAAACTCCGATAGTTTATTATCGACAACCCTATAATCCGCATAATAGACCGGCATATTCTGCCTTTTCAGAAAACCGGTCCTGCTGTCAGCCGGTTGTTCAAGCCTGTAAGAAAGCGTAATGGCATTCGCCGAACTGTCCTTCGTCGTAAAACAGTTTCCGAGCAGTCTAATCAGCTCCTCCTTTGCAAGTCCGAGCCGGATGCCTTTTTCTGAAACAAACTCAGCAATAGTGGAAGAAGCTGCCTTTGCACCTGTAGGGACAACGCTCCCCACTTTAAAATAACTTACCTGGCTGATACCATCTCCGGGGTAAACATGTACCTCCAATACCTGTTTCCCTTCCTTTGATGAGAAATAGTACGAAGTATCACCCAGCAGTTCTTTTACACGAAGGATCTTTTCCGCGGTTTCCGGATCTCTCAGAATTATACCTGAAAGTGAAGTATCCGGGTTGTTGAAGACGCAAGAGGAACTGTTCTGTGTAAGTGTTGTTTCGGTGGCAACCGGCGTATCAGTTGTTGTGGATTTTTGATCTGAATTCTTGCAAGATGCAAGCGTGGCAATTAATACGAGCAGAAATGTATTTCGAAGCATTGTTTGATGATTTAACTGATTGTAATACGTATTTCCGAAAATACGAATAATACCCCCTTATTTCCATCTGCAAAATCTTCTCCTGATTTACAACAATTTAAACCTGCACTTACACAGTTTTATAGGAAATATTTATGGGATAATAAATTCACCCACTCCTCCAAATCCCCGACCTTCGCACCCAAATCAGCGACTATGGAAGTCAAGAACCTATTCAATCCGGAAGTAAAACAGGAGATCATCAACCGCATCAACAGCCTGACCCCGCAAAGCCCGCGTCAATGGGGTCAGATGGATGTGGCGCAAATGCTGGCCCATACCCAATGGCCTATCCAGGTCGCTTATGGCACGCATACACCCAAAGGCAGTTTCTTTCTGCGCCTGATCGGGCCGATGTTTAAATCCAAACTATGGGATTCCACACCCTACAAACAGAGTCTGCCCACCGATCCTACATTTATTATGACCGGAACCAAGCATGATTTTGAAGAAGAGAAACAGGCCCTGCTGGAACTGGTGAACCGTTTCTCCGAAGCAGCCATCGTATCCGACAGACACCCCATCTTTGGCAAACTCACAAAAGAGAACTGGAGCAAGGCCACCTGGAAACACCTGGACCATCACCTGAAACAGTTCGGCGCCTGATCAAAGTCATAGCTGAAAATGCCTGCCCGGTCTAGTTTTGTACCGGCATATGAATATCTGGAAAAACATCATTCAACGACCCACCTGACCACTTACAATCTCCCGTAAGACAAGTTTGTTTTTCCATATCCGCCTGTGACCCGGCGGAAAAAATTTCATGTATGAAAACGATCATTGAACCGTTCCGCATCAAATCGGTGGAACCCATTTACTTCACCACTAAAGAGGAACGGGTAAAAATCCTGGAAAAGGCCGGCTACAACTCCTTCCGCATCAAAGCCAGGGATGTCCTGATCGACCTGCTCACCGACAGCGGCACCAGCGCCATGAGCAGCCACCAGTGGGCCGGGATCATGCAGGGCGATGAGTCCTATGCCGGGAGTGAAAGTTTCTTCCGGTTTGAAGACTCTGTCCGGAATATTACCAGTATGCCCTATATCATTCCCACGCACCAGGGCCGCGCGGCCGAGAAGATCATCTTTACGATACTTGGTGGCAAGGGAAAATATTTTATCAGTAACACCCTGTTCGATACCACCCGGGCCAATATTGAATTCTCCGGCGCTGAAGGCATTGACCTGATCTGTGAAGAAGGCAAACATCCCGGTATCCCCGCCCCCTTCAAGGGAAATATGGATGTACCGGCACTCGAAAAAGTAATAAAGGAGAAAGGCGCCGCGAATATCCCGATGGTAATACTCACCGTCACCAATAATTCCGGTGGCGGTCAACCCTTGAGCATGCAAAACATCAAAGACGTGCGGGCTGTTTGTGATACCTACAAAATCCCACTCTTTATCGATGCCTGCCGTTTCGCAGAAAATTCTTATTTCATCAAATTAAGAGAAGAGGGATACGCTGATAAAACCGTCCCTGAAATTGCACGGGAATTATTTTCCTATGCCGACGGCTGCACCATGAGCGCCAAGAAAGACGCGTTTGCCAATATCG
>CAZEZE010000413.1:0-2673 GCA_964516445.1 uncultured Chitinophaga sp.
AACAACTGATGCCCGTATTGGCGCTGCGTGCCACCCAGGTGCGGGTTTCAATGGCTCGGAGCCGGGCATAGTTCATATGTTGTTTAGGCCCGGGTGTTTTCTTCCACCAGCCGTCGTTGGTAATGATACAGATCAGGTTCGCGCCGTTGCGGATATACCGGCTCATAAATTCTCCATAGATACTTTCATAACAAATGGCCGGGGCGATCTTATAACCATCCTTTCCGTCCAGTACGGTTCTTTCTGATTGTTTGGCATAGCCGGCCGTCGTTCCTCCGAATTTCTCGAACCATTTACTGATGAATTTCAGGAACCAGGGCAGGGTCTCAACACCGGGTACCAGCATGGATTTATGGTAAAAGGCGAGCGCGCCGCTACTGTCGAGCAGCACAGAACCATTATACGATTCGTAATGAAAACCATTGAACTCTTCCGAACTTTTTGTCTTATGATCAAACATCCTGTAGCTTTCAATACCGGTGAATAACCGGGCACCCGGGTGTCTTTTCAAAAAACTCCAGAGCGGCGCCAGGAAAAAATTCTGTTTCATTTCTGATTCGTTGATCCGGTTCTCCATGTAAAGGGCAGTCTCGGGCCAGACAACAAGGCTGGTCTTTTCATCCATGGATTTTTCCGTCGTTACGATCAGTTTCTGCAATTGCGCCTCAAATGTGCCGGCCGAGATCTTTTCATAGGGATCTATATTCGGTTGTACCACGACGATATTATCATCTGTTACTTCCAGGGTTCCGCTTTTCTTTTGGGGATTAAAAGCGACGATAGGGATAAAAAGCAAAAGCAGCCAGCCGCCCAATTGAATAAAATATTTTTTCGACCGGCCATTCGCACTATACTCATTAATCAGCGCATAAATTAGCACATTGCTGAGCAAAACCCAGAAAGTCCCGCCACTGGTCCCGGTGAACTCATACCACTGCACCCATTCCGGGTGTGTAGCGAATGCATTGCCCAGGGTAAGCCAGGGCCAGCTCAAACCCCAGTCCTGCAGGTGAATATATTCAAAGCACATCCAGAAGGCGGTCAACGCCATATAACCGGCAGGATTTCCCAGCCATTTTCGGACCGACCTGTAACCCAGCCAGGGTAGACACATGATAAAGCTGTTGGCAAAAAAAGCAGCCATAGCACCCGGCGCCGATGCGTTCCATATCCACCAGGTGGTGGAAACGTTCCAGACGAACATGGTGATATAGGTGAGACCAAGGAATTTTTTACGGCTTGTCACTTTTGATTCCAGCCATAACAACGGCACCCATGCAACAAAGATGAGAAAGGTAAGCGGTGATACCGGCCATGCAGCGCAAAGCAGGAGGCCGCAGGCGGCAGCGATGAGAGGGTTTTTAAGACGTTTCATATTTAGGTCAATAGTCAATAGTCAATGGTCAATAGTCAATGGGCAATGGGCAATGGGCATCCGCGATGCAATGAACCAAACATTCCATAAAAATACAGTGTACGCCGAAGTTTTTATTTAAAATTTAAAACAAAGGTGTAAAGTTTTGTGGAATGAAAATGCGGATGTGTCTCTTATTTAAAAGTATAAACCATGCAAACCAGCAACATCTTATCAGCTTCGCTGATCGACATCATTTTTGATGGCCGTAACAAAGCCTACGGCGCTTATGAACTCCGCAAAGCATATGAGAAAAGGGTTAAGAAGGCGCTCCTCGTCACGGGCCTTATCACTTCACTTGCCTTTGGAACTGCCGTACTCGCCAGTTCGATGAAGAAGAATGACCGAGATTTCCGTATCAAGAATGGTTTGGTGATCCGGGATATTCCCGATGAAAAGAAACCGGAGAAATTGCCCGAGCCGGTGAAAATCAAACCGAAGGAGCCAGTAGTAAGGGCCGAGCGATTTACTGATCCGGTTATTGTAGATGAACCGGATTCACCACCACCCTCTCAAACAGACCTTGATCTTTCCAGGATTGATGTTGATCCCCGGGAGGGAACGAATGATATGGGCACAGTGGAACCCGCTCCGAAAAATATTGATGGTGGTACAGGGATCATTGATGATAAAGTGACCAGGGAAACAGGTCCGGCGGAAACGGTGGACATCGACGCCCGTTTTGACGGTAACTGGAAACGATTCCTCGAAACCAACCTCGACGCGGAGATTCCCGTGGAGAACGGAGCCCCGGAAGGACGATATTCAGTTGTCGTACGCTTCGTGGTCGATACAGATGGCAAGATCAGTGAGATCACGGCACTCACAGCACATGGATTTGGACTGGAAGAAGAAGCTGTTCGCGTGATCAGGAAAGCCAAAAAATGGGAGCCTGCTTTTTTGAATGGCATACATGTAAAAGCGTACAAGAAACAGGTGATTGTGTTTGTGGTGGAGGGAGAGTAGTTTTCAGTCTTGCAGTCAGTAGTCTTCAGTCTGCAGTCATTCAGCAATGAATGACTTTTTTATTTACAGGGGGGCATGCAAAATACAGAACAGCAAACCGGAGGTCCAAGTGAGTAACACACACTCGAAAGTAGTAATGCAACTGGTAAAATGATCAATCGAATGCTTTCAGATACTCCGCAAAAAATAAGGCATCATCGATCTAAGTCTCCCCTTTAGGGGGACAGGGGGTGTGGTAGGGGCCTTACCTCCTGCTATAATTCGGCGCCTCTTTCGTGATCTCAATATCATGC
>CAZEZE010000414.1:0-2664 GCA_964516445.1 uncultured Chitinophaga sp.
GCTGCTGCATCGAGAATTGCATATCCTTATGGATAGAAAGTATCAGTAAACAGGTAGCGGTACAAAATACCGGGCTGGTGATACAATGGTGACCATTCCAGCTACCGTCGTTATTCTGGATATTCACCAGCTTCCCGCTCATCATGTCGTACCATTTTTTCCAGTTGTCGCCGCCCTGCATCAGCATGCTCTCCCCGGTCATCAGGAAACTCATGAACTCTTCACCGCCATTATTTCCAAAACCGCTCATAACATCTTCCCGGACAGATTGTTCCTGTGAAGCCTTGTTTATTGAATAGGCTGTTACCAGTTGTTTAGCCTCCGGAAGGTCAACCCCCGCTTCCCGGAGATTCTCCTCTGTAACTTTATTGTCCCTGATCTTTCCTTCTTTTTTTGCCTTGTCCACCAGGTCCTGCGCCCTTTTGGATTCCTTTGCGCTGGCACGGGTGGTACTGGACAAACCATAGAGCATCACGCCGGCAGCCCTATCGGTGACCGCTGAATTGGTATTCGTATTGAAATTTCCGTTCTGGTATTCACGGCTTTTTTTCATCACCTCCTTATCCACTTTGCGGCCCACATCATCAGCGCTTTCCAGCGCGTTATTGGCCAGGGCTGATTGCAGTACCGGGGCCCAGCCGCCGTCTTTCCAGCTTCCATCTTTGTCCTGCCCCCTCTGGATCCTTGCCACACATTTATCCAGCGCCTTTTCCACCCTTTTCTTCAACTGCGCATCCGCGATATCATAGCGGAGCAGGTTGGTGAAGAACTGCGCGGTGAGGATCACATCGATATTCCTTCCGAGCTTGGTCTGCGGCTGGGTATTGGTGAGCGTGGTCAGGTAGGGCTGGTTATCGGGACATTCCTCCACAGTTTTCAGCAGGAAATCGGTCCCTTTTTTCAGGTTCCCGGAATAATCCCCTTTTGTCAGCGTGTTATCGGTTCGCAGCAGCGACATGGCGACAAGCGCGGTGCTGGCAGGATCGCTTTGCACGGCATGAGGATCCTTCACATTCTGGTTGTAATGACTGCCGGCGCCCCAGCCGCCGTCATTGCCCTGGGCCTTCCCCATCCATTCCAGGCCCCGTTTCACCGATGCATCCACTTTCTCCGGCGTTTTGAATGTGCAGATCCCTTTACCTTCCTGCGTCGTGTCCAGTCCGAGTATGGTCTTCATAACACAGACGTGGTTCATGTCGGGATTGTTACAACAACGGATGACTTCCCCGTTTTCGGTTCGCTGAACCGAAGTAGTGGCGAGCAACCCTGCTACGGCGAGGGCTGATGCCGACAACAGTGCGTTTCTTTTTTGAAAAATAAACTTCATGGCTTTT
Organism: uncultured Chitinophaga sp.; assembly: GCA_964516445.1. Classification (GTDB taxonomy): domain Bacteria; phylum Bacteroidota; class Bacteroidia; order Chitinophagales; family Chitinophagaceae; genus JJ008. The sequence goes on from CAZEZE010000414.1 coordinate 1,335, forward strand.
ACTTTTAATGGTTAAAAAAAGAATTGCCAGCCGGCTCCTCACCCCGCCCCTCTTCGTAAAGGGAAATGGGGATGTGAGGAATATCGAACAGATGAACAAGGAATGCAGAACTGCAGAAGTATTTCATTCAACATTCTTCATTCCTTGTTAACCTGTTCTTCATTCATTTCGATCCTTCGTCTGTTGATTTGGGTTCAGGTTTTCCTTTGGCGAGCATTTGTGCGCTTTCCACCAGGCGTATGAATTCGGAGCGGTAGCCTTCCTCATCGCTGCCTTTGGCCTTACGGGCCAGGCTGATAACACTTTCATAGGATGCGGCAGAACGAAATTCTGAGTTCCGCAATATCATTCCGAACTGCGCTACAGCCGCCGCAAAACGGAAGTTTTGAGAGGTATGATTGATTAGTATCTGATCATCTTTTACAGGATGTTCGATCAGTTTGCTTACGTCGCCATCCGGTGCTTTGTAACGGAATTTCACCGTCATGATCTCGTCGGTATGCGATGATTTACTTAAGGGTGTAATATTGGACTGGTATTTCAGCGAATCCACTTTCTGCAGGAAACTGCTCTTCACTCCAACCGGTATCACTTCATAAAGGGCGGTTACGGTATGACCGCTGCCGAGTTCGCCTGCATCTTTCTTGTCATCATTGAAATCCTCTTTGGCCAGCATCCTGTTCTCATATCCGATCAGGCGGTAGCCCTGCACTTTCGCTGGATTGAATTCCACCTGCAGTTTCACGTCTTTGGCGATCGTGAACAAAGTGCCGCCAAATTCATTCACGAGCACTTTTTTAGCTTCCGAGATGCCATCGATATAGGCGTGATTGCCATTTCCCTTATCCGCCAGTTTCTGCATCTTGGCATCCTGGTAATTGCCCATGCCATATCCCAGAACGGTCAGGAAAACGCCGCCTTTTCTTTCCTGTTCGATCAGTCTTTCCATGGCATCATCACTGCTTTCACCCACATTGAAATCACCATCGGTGCATAATATGACGCGGTTATTGCCTTTTTTCATAAAATTCTCCCCGGCCACACGATATGCGAGTTTGATACCCGCGCCACCGGCTGTGGAGCCACCTGCTTCCAGCTGATCAATGGCTTCCTTGATCTTTGTTTTATCCGCGCCGCTTGTCGGCGGCAGCACCAAACCTGCCGCACCGGCGTACACAACGATAGAGATCATATCTTCCTGGCGCAACTGGTCCACCAGCATTTTCATGGAAGATCTTACCAGCGGCAATTTCTCCGCGCTTTGCATGGAACCGGACACGTCGATCAGGAAGACCAGGTTGGAAGGGGGCAAATTTTCCGTGGGTATTTT
>CAZEZE010000415.1:0-2623 GCA_964516445.1 uncultured Chitinophaga sp.
GCTTTTTCATCGATGCCGTCTTTGTGCAGTTTGCCCAGTACTTCCAGCGCCTTGTCAATAGCGGGTTCCGTTGTTTTCCCCGCGGTGAAAGTGGAGATCAGGAAACTGCCGCCGTTCTTTAAGGCCGAGAAACTGCTTCTCGCGCCATAGGTTAGACCGGTATTCACCCTGAGTTCATCATTGAGCATAGAAGTAAACCGCCCGCCGAATAAGGTATTGATGACATCAATGGAAACAAAATCCGGGTTGTTGCGGCTGATCCCCGGCGCACCGATATAGAAAGTGGTTTCTTTCGCATCATCCTTATTTACCAGCAGCACCTGTTGCTTATTGGGTTTACTGATGGGCAGGGAGGCCAGGTTGACCTGCGTCTTTGTTCCTTTCTTCCAGCCGGAAAATAGTTCTGTTATCCTTGCTTTCATCTCCGCCGTTTTGAAATCACCCGCCACGGAAATAGCGGAGCCTTCGGGCAGGTAATTCTCTGCATAGAATTTTCTGACATCTTCAACTGTCAGCGGAGAAACCGTGGAGATCTTTCCCTGTACGATATTGCCATATACATGATCGCCATAGAGGAATTTGTCAAAGTAGGAACCGATCACATTGCGGGGACTTTCCTTTTGCTGTTCCAGTCCCACCAGCAGCCTCTTTTTTTCTTTTTCAAATTCTTCCTTGTCAAACGTCGGTTCCAGCAAAACTTCTTTCAGCAGGTTCAGTACCTTGTCCTGGTCTTTGGCGGCCATTCTTGCTGAAAGACCCGCAGATTCCTTGGATGCGGTAGTGTTGATGCTGGCCCCGAGGAAATCCAGTTCCGCGTCGAGTTTTTCCTTGTTGAAGTTTTTGGTCCCGTGTTTCAGGGAAGTGGAGGTCAGGGAAGCAAGTCCCGATCTTTCACCGTCGTAGATGGCCCCGGCGGGCAGGATCACCGAAACACTGATGATCGGCACTTCATGCTGTTCCATCAGGTAAACCGTAAGACCGTTCTTAAGTTTGAATTTCTGGAAAGCGGGCAGTTTATACGATTGCGCCTGCATACCCGTGCCGGTGAGCACAACAAGGGCCAGTATATAAAGTAGTCGTTTCATTTGAATGCTGATTGATAGATTATTCTTCCGTATTTGATTTCAGGATACCCACAGTGCGGTTGGCACGGGTGAAATATTTCGACGCCACCCTTTTAATATCTTCCGGGGTCACTTTATTGAATGCGGCCGGCGCGTCAAACATTTTCCGGTAATCGCCGAAGAACACTTCATAGGTGCCGATATTATTGGATTTGCCGTCAATGGTCTCCACCTGGCCGTAGAATTCCATCAGTTTTTGGTTTTTCACTTTCTGCAGTTCATTTTCCGAAATGCCGTCTTTTTGGATCTTCTCCAATTCCGCGTAGATGGCTTTTTCCAGGTCAGTCTCCCGGATATTCTTTGCCGTTACCGCAGCGATGATAAAAAGCGTAGGGTCAAAGCTTTCCCCGAAATTGGTGAATACCTGCGTTGCCAGTTGCTTTTTATCCACCAGTGAACTGTATAGCCGGGAAGAACGGCCGGAGGTAAGAATATCACTGAGAATGGACAGCGTATAATAATCTTCATGCTGCGCTGCCGGTACCTTCCAGGCAATTCCCAGGTAAGGGGTGGCAACATCCTTCTGCATCATCACCCTTCTCTCGCCTGTTTGCGGGGGCTCCCTGATATTCACGCCGGGCGGCGGGGGCTGCGAAGGAATGGGTTCAATATATTTTTCGGCCAGCTTTTTTATTTCTTCAAAGCGCACGTTTCCCGCGATAACGGTAACACAGTTATTGGGTGCATAATACGTTTTGAAATAACGTTCCAGGTCGGCTTGTTTCCAGTTCTTCATATCATCCTCGTACCCGATCACGGGCCAGTGGTAAGGGTGTTCCAGGAAGGCCACGCCCTGCGTGGTCTCAAACAATACCCGCCAGGGAGAGTTCTCCAGCCCGGTGCTTCTTTCGCTGATCACCACGCCTCTTTCGCTTTCCACCATTTTAGGATCAATGCTCAGGCTTGAGATCCTGTCGGCTTCCAGGTCGAAGATTACTTCCGTGGAAGAGGAGGGGAACCAGTTGGTGTACACGGTCACATCCTCCCGGGTATAGGCGTTATTGGCGCCGCCGTTGAATTCCATCACCTGGTCAAATTGTTTAGGCCCGTATTTTTTGGCGCCGTTGAACATCATGTGCTCAAAAAAATGGGAAAGCCCGGTGATACCCTGGTATTCATTCCGGCTTCCTACTTTGTAGAACAGGTACATATTGGCATTGGGGATGGAAGGATCTTCCACCACCAGGAACTTCATCCCGTTCTTCAGGGTGAAGGTCTTCACATCGTCGGCCTTCATCTGCGCCTGCGCGGAAAGGGCCAGGAGCAGCATCGCATGGATAGCAATTTTTTTCATTATGGCTCTTTTTTTGGAGTGGCTAAGCTAAGCAAACAACAGCGACTATTTCATCCTTTCATAAAATTTATGAAGTTAATGGCACACGGATGACACGGACGGAACGGATGAAAACGGATTTATTCCTGCTACGCCGGAACCGATCCGTGCCGATAGAATAGAGGAGTTTTTAAACCCTGGCAGGGGCATAGATTTTTTTTCTCTA
>CAZEZE010000416.1:0-2616 GCA_964516445.1 uncultured Chitinophaga sp.
AGCCAGCCTGACCAGTAAGCCGATGTTGCCCGGGAAATTTACAATTGAAATGATCCATGACCGGAATGGCAATGGCCTATGGGATACGGGAGACTATCATGTAAAGCGGCAACCGGAGGTCAAAAAGATCTTTACGCCCGATCCCCTGCGGGCGGGTTGGGATGTCGAATTTAAAGTGCCCTGGACTACGGGGGGCCTATAAGAGGAAAACCATTTCGAACGATGTCACTGAACCCGGTTATTTTTACGCTTGTTCATCCCGTGTGTTATGAGACTTTGGACTGATTCGCTGGTAAAATATTATGGCCGTCGCAGGGTGGCTGACCATGTCTCCATTGAGGTGACACAAGGCGAGATCGTAGGCTTACTGGGGCCGAACGGAGCCGGCAAGACCACTACTTTTTATATGACGGTTGGCTTTATTAAACCTACAGAGGGCCATGTCTTTATGGACCAGACCGAGATCACGAACCTTCCCATGTATAAACGAGCCAGGCTCGGGGTAGGTTATCTTCCACAGGAACCTTCCGTATTCAGGAAACTCAGCGTGGAAAATAATATCAAAGCTGTATTGGAGCTGAGCCATTTTACACCTGCGCAGCAAAAACAACGGTTGGAAATGCTGATCGATGAATTTGGCCTTCAGACCGTCCGGCACAATGTCGGCGATAGCCTGTCCGGAGGGGAGCGGCGCCGTACGGAAATTGCACGCGCACTGGCAACAGATCCGAAGTTTATTTTGCTCGATGAACCGTTTGCCGGGATCGACCCGATTGCTGTAGAAGATATCCAAACCATCGTCGCCACACTCAAGGATAAAAACATCGGCATCCTCATCACGGATCACAACGTACAGGAGACCTTGTCGATCACCGACCGGGCTTATCTCATGTTTGAAGGCCGCATCCTCAAGGCCGGGACGGCAGAAGAATTGGCCGCAGATGAAATGGTGCGCAAAGTGTACCTGGGCCAGAATTTCGAATTAAAAAAGAAAGTGGGTTGATGAAGCATGCCGGCTTTATCCTCGTATTGCTGCTGCTGATGACGTCCTGCACCAGCAGGCCGGTGACGCCAACGCGGGAAAGCCGCCGTACCATTGATACCGTGTACCAGCAAAAGGTACTTGCCCTCCAACCTTTGATCGATTCTTTATGTAAAATCTATGGGGACAGCGTCTATCATGCTGCAGTCGATTCGATGATGAAAGAACGCATGGAAGAAATGGAAGAACTCGTCAAATGAACCGGAGCTTCGCCATTCTTATATTTTTCCTTTCGATCACTCCTGCGTGCACAGAGCGGGTGACCCAGGAAGACTTAATCCAGCGCGCGATTCAAATTAAACTGGATCAATGGAAACTGGATCAATTAGCCCATTGCAGGGAAGAAGCGTTGACGAAAGCGGAAGCTTTTGTGGATTCAGTTTTGCTGGTCACATCGCTGGATACAAAACTGGATACCATTCCTAAACCAACGAAACCTGTTAAACCAGAGAAACCGGTGTTTAAGGCGAAACCGGACAGTCTTCGCGTCGGAGAGATCATGAATAAAGAATAAAAGCCGGCCATCCGGCTTTTATTCTTTATTCATGATCCAATAATTTTACTTCCTGATAGTACTTCACCAACTGCTTATTGATCTTTCCCACGCGCCAGGCGGGGAAATTTTTATCTGATATTTTCAAAAAAAGAAAATTCACGCCGCCTCTGCTGAAATTATTTGGGAATGGGCGCGGTACAATCTTCAGGTTCCGGTCGTAGATCACCAGGGCATCTATTTTGCTCTCAGCCGTGCGTTCGAAATAGAGATAAAAAATCGGCTTTTCACTCAGTTCGGCAACCGTTAACCGCTCCCCATCCAGGTTATAATAGGCAGCCGTGTTGAGGTTGTATGCATCGAAATCATAGAAATAAGCCACTTTCGAAAAACGGTACTGGTTCCTGAAAGCCTGTATATAATCGTGATGCAGGGTGTCCCGGTTCTGGATCGTCTCCCGGAGGAGTTTTTCCATCCGGGCTTTGGCATTTGGCTCTGTGGACCGGGCAATGAGTGACTTCAGGGTGTCAATTTTGGCGCTGTAGGTCGGAAAACGCACAATAAGTGTTCCCTCCCGGAGGTTCTTGATCGAGCCGTGCGGATCAGGAGACTGGGCCATCATCCATGCGGGACAAGCGATCCAGGCCAGCAGGCATCCCATCAGGGATAAACGGCTGTAAGTCGTTAACTTAAGCCTAATAATCAACCGAATCCAACTCATATCCAGCGATGGTTATATTTTCGCAAAGCGTTAAAAATACAACGAGCCTATGTATGCGGGTACAGATATTGAAGCCTTAAGTCAGGAGATATACAATGAAAGTGCATTTGTCGACCGGATCCTGGAAGCCAGTGGCCGTGTGATCGTCGGCCAATCCTACATGATCAGCCGTCTCCTCCTCGGGCTTTTGGCAGATGGACATGTCCTCCTCGAGGGATTGCCGGGACTGGCAAAGACCCTTTCGATCAAAACACTCGCTTCGTGCGTTGATGGCAGTTTCAGCCGTATCCAGTTTACACCCGATCTGCTACCTGCGGATATTATCGGCACGATGATCTATAACCCTTCATCGAGCCAGTT
>CAZEZE010000417.1:0-2603 GCA_964516445.1 uncultured Chitinophaga sp.
CGGAGGGGTTATTGCCTTTGATATAAGCCATATCTCCCCCTGTTCTTTTTTCGGTACTGATATTGGCGCCTATATTCAATTCCGTTTTCTCTGTGAAGTATGCAAAGAGTTTGGGATTGAGCGTATACCTTTCGAATTTCGGTATAGCGGAAAGCCCGATCCCGGCCGGGTCATAGGGAGCGTTGCTGTTCCGGGAGGCGAACAGGGTCAGCCCGGTCCGGCCGTACCGCTTTCCATAAAATCCGCTGCTGCTCAATCCACCTGCCGATGTTACATCGAAGTGAAATTTCAGTTCCTGTTTTTCCTGCGGGGTTTTCGATATAAGGTTCACCAACCCTGCAATGGCACCGCCGCCGTATAAAGTGGAAGCAGATCCTTTGATAAGTTCAAACTGTTTCAGGTCGAGCGGAGGGGTCTGCAACAGTCCCAAACCGCTGCTGAACCCGGCATAAAGCGGTAACCCGTCTTTCAGCAATTGTGTGTAACGACCGTCAAGTCCCTGGATCCGGATTGAAGCATTAGCTGAAGTAGCCGAAGTGGTCTGTGTAGTGATGCCTGTACTTTCACTCAGCACCATCCGGATATCACCCGATTTCATATTGGCCTTTTCATCCAGCTCCTCTCCGGCTACGAATTCCACCCGCGTGGGAATATCCTGGATGACCCTTGTGCTGCGGGTGGATTGAATAATGACTTCTTCTTCCTCTTCTTCAGCTAGCTCCATCCCGGCTAATAAAAAGGTATCACTGTATGGTATGGTGACAGGCAGTTCAATGGATGTAAAACCTATATGAGTGATCGCGATTTTTTGGTTTCCTGCTGGTAAAACTATGAAAGCTATCCCTGATGAATCGGTTACCTTCAGCAGATCAAGTCCCCTTACGCTTATAGAAGCTCCGGGAAGCGGTTCTTTGGTATCCGCATGGATCACTTTTACTTTCAGGGTGTTTTGACCAAATGCGGCCGCGGTGAATAAACATACAGCCGCACACATCAATATTGTCCGCATCAATAAAGTTTAAGATTGATAAGGTTGTTGATTTCCGGGGAACGACTTATCCCAGTTTAGGCGGTTGCCAGAAATCGTAATCAACATCGGGGAGGGAAGACTGGAGGTAGAAAGTAAAAACCGTTACTTGTTCAGGGCTGTTCAGCTCATACTGCATGGGTTCGCAGGCTATGGTGGCCGCGGCACAGCCCTCGCAACTGAAGAAAGGCGAACAACTGCCACAATCTTCATCACCGCTTTCATGTGATGCGGATTGTTCCGTTTTTTCTTCGGGGCAGTTATCCACCAGGCAGCAGGGGACCGTCGCTAAAAGGATCAAATAGAATGACCATATGAATCCGGCAATTCTCACTCCGCAAAACTAATTGGTGAAGCGGAATAAAAGAAACAGGAAACGGTCTATTATCGCAACATTATATCAATTCAGGGCTCATTGCCCTTTATCTTTTTTCTTCCTCACCTGGAAAACACGGGAAAGGTTAAATCCGAAGCGGATCTCTCCCTTGCCCCATTGCCCGGTTGTTTCCGTAATAAAAGCCCTTTCATTCATCCCCGTTGAATTGGAGAAATGCAGTTGAAAAACGTGGCCGCCGGTCTCAATGTCGAACCCCACCGACAACGGATGATAATAGCCGCTGTCCGGCATGCCGTAAACAATATGCGAGTAATCCCAGGTAAATGCGATCCGCTGCGATAATTTCAGCCGGCCACCTACCGAAACCGCATATATATCATTCGGATCAGCCTCCAGTTGTACCAGGTTTTTATGTACCATAGTCGGTGCCACCTGTAATGAAAAACGATCGCTGAATTTCCTGCCGATAATGACCTGGAAATAATAAGCGAGCCGGGAGGTAAAAAAATTCTGTTTGTCGGGATCCGCCCACGGTAAGCCGTCCATGGTGATACCGGAGACCAGGGCAACCGTTACAGGGAAGCTGCCGTCCCCGGTAGATTGCCGGACCGGCGCAAACTTCAGAAAAGCATCGAGTTCCTTTTTATAGGTACTTCTGCCCACACCCACCATCAGGTTGTGCAGGATCCCGTAATCAAAACCCAGCCGCATGCTGGCCTGGTCGAGACCAAAAAAGTTCTTGTATCCCTGGTCTAACTGGCCAAAACGGTGCAGTATCCGGAGGTCAAGTGTGCCCGGGTTCAGGAACTCGATGGAATGACTGTTGATGACACGGGGAGATTTAAAGGCGTATTTCACTCTTTCCTTTCCGGGTTTCTTGTTGTCCGCAACCAGTTTCAACAGGTCTTCATCCTGGGCAAAAAGTCCGGCTGTCGGCAAAACGGCCAGCGATACCAAACAGCATTGAATCAATAGCTTGCGCATATAAAAAATATTAAACGATTAATTTTTGAGCGGTTCAAGGGAACAGTCAACATTGATCTTTGCGGTTTTAGCGACCTTATCCGCGACCAGGCCGGGGATGGAAATATCAAAGTCAGACATTTTTACACTGAAGCTGGCGTTAGCATTGATCTTACTTCCTGTTACCTGCAGTTTACCGGTAGTTTCCACTTCTTTGGTTTGACCGTGAAGAGTAAGGTCGCCCTTTACTTTAACCGTATAGATCAATGTTGACTG
>CAZEZE010000418.1:0-2595 GCA_964516445.1 uncultured Chitinophaga sp.
GTTCCCTGCAAATGGAGCATCCGCGGACAAGCCGGGTAAATTTTTTCAGCCTGCTGCACCCGGTGAACGAGGAAAGTTTCCGTCATGCAATGATTGAATGCGAAAAAACTGGAATTCCCAGCACGACGGAACTCTGTCTGAAGAATGGCTATTAGCACCCGATGAAATGGGAGCTGATCGCCCTGGAGAAAGGGGAGGGCGGGAAAAAGAAATATTTCTGTGCCGGGCAAATGCTGGGGGATGATGCCCGGGTTAAAACATTCAACCGGTTGGGGAGTCAGAACTACCAGTATATCGTGGAAGGTCTCAATGAGGGGATCCTTCTGCAGGATACCAACGGCTGTTTGATTTCCGCTAACCAGCGCACCGCGGAGATTTTTGATACCAGTCTGCAACGGCTGTATGAAATCAGCGACATACAGGAGGCCTGGGATAATCATTGGTCCATCCAGGATGAACAGGGGCAAAAGGTCTTCTTCCGTGACACACCGTTTATGCAGGCGCTGGCAACCGGCCGGCGCACAACACAATTACTATGTGTGCGGCTCAGAAGCGGTGAGTACAGCAATGTACGTATCAGTTCGCAACCTCTTTTTGATGAAATAAGCGGGAAGATATGCGCAGTTGTTTCGGGGGTATCCGATTTTTCGCAGGAGCAGGAATTAGCCATCCGCTTAAAACAGCGGGATGACCTTTTCAATGTATTTATGAACAATTCCCCCAATTTGGCCTGGGTAGTGGATGAGGATACCAACCTGGTACTGGCCAGCCGGTCTTTTTATAAATATTTCAGGCTCGATGAAAAATCCTCGGAAGGCCGGAAAATAGGCGACCTGGTTCCTGCCGAGATATTCAACGCGCTGGTGGAAAAACACCTGCGGGTACTGGAAGAAGGGAAGCCAATCGAGGTTACCGAGAAGATCAAATGGGCGGATGGCAGCCGGTTCTATTTTCACATCAATATTTTTTCCATCGAAAATGTAAATGGGAAACGGTTGCTGGGCGGACATGCGGTGAACGTAGCGGAGAAATATGCCGTGGAAAAACAACTCCGGCAGGCCAACGAACGGCTCCTGCTTTTATCCAGGGCCTCCACCAATGCGATCTGGGAATGGGATATGCAAACTGGTCATATTTTCCGTAACGACGCTCTGATGGATATGATCGGTTATCATCCGGAAGATACAAAGGGTCTGACCTGGTGGTTCCGCCGCATACATCCCGAGGACCGCGACCGGGTGAGTGATAAAGTGAAGGACAGTACGGATAAAGGTCAACTATCCTGGGAGGATGAATACCGTTTCAAATGCGCGGACGGCACCTATAAGCACATGCTCGACAAAGGGTATATCGTTTATGAGAACGGACTCCCCGTTCGAATGATCGGCTCACTCCAGGATGTGACCGATCTTAAAAAACTGGAGAGTGCACTGGTCCGGGAGAAACTTGAACACCAGAAAAGCATCTCTGAGACAGTCATCCGCGTACAGGAAAAGGAAAGGACCCGGATCGGTCACGAACTTCACGATAACGTGAACCAGATCATATCCACTGCCAAACTCTTTGTGGATATGCTCGTCCCCGCAACCGGTGAGGAAAAGATGATCAAGGAGAAAAGCACCGGTTACCTGATGCTGGCCATCGAAGAGATTCGCAAACTCTCGAGGGAACTGGTGACGCCGCAATTAAAGAATAAAACCCTGGTGGAAAGCATTCAGCAACTGATCGACGATATTACCGTGTCTACACAGTTACAAATACGGTTCACCTACGATCATGATATTGAATTGCTGGGCACCGGTCAAAAAATCACGTTGTTTCGAATCATACAGGAACAGATCAAAAACATCCTGAAATACAGCAAGGCGGAGCAGACGGATATACTGTTATTGTGCAAGGATGGCCAGGTTCAGCTGACCCTGCGTGATAACGGTATCGGATTCGATCTGGCACAACCGGTAAAGGGGATCGGGTTGTCGAGTATCCGGGAACGGGCCCGCTTCTATAATGGTGAACTCAAAATTGAATCCTCTGAGGGTAAAGGTTGTACCCTGAATGTTTCATTTCCTATTCATGATTTGCATGAAAATAGTTAATTCCAATACTAACCCCGCGGTAAGAGAAATTACTTAAAACTTATATATTTCAGCTGGTTATGCAATTTGCATTGTGTTTTTCAGTTAGTAATACGATTTATTGCTGAATTGAAAACCTGCAGGAGTCTTTTTTCCTGCACAAGCCATTATCCTGTGAAGAAGAAAACTGTTATTCCCGTAAACAGCAATTATTGTACCGGTAACAACTGCCTTGCTGTTTCAGCCACCTGCACTTTCGTTTACATTACCAATATATACTTCTATGAGAAACGGGATAGCCGGTAATTTTTCATTTTCGGAGAATAAAGATTGGACCAGCAGGCTGATAAACAGCCTGCGGGTTGGGGTAATACTGCAGGGTCCCGAATCAGAAATTCTATACAGCAATAAAGCGGCACAAAGTATACTTGGAATTAGCGGGGACGAATTTGGCGACCGGTTCTCTTTTCATAAGGGGTGGGATGTGATCCGGGAAGATGGATCCCCTTTTCCGGTACAT
>CAZEZE010000419.1:0-2594 GCA_964516445.1 uncultured Chitinophaga sp.
CCCGGGTTAAAGGGAAGGCTTTTGTCTTTGTAATCTGTGAAAAATGCATTTTCCAGGCTTACTTTTTTTGCGAGGAATGAATGATCGTTTAAGAGTGCTGAAAGATCAACAGGCCCGATCCTGGCCGGGCCGCAGCCCGCTTCCATATAATCAGCCTGGTATTTTCGGGTGAGCAGGAAAGAGTCTTTATCAAGCGAGGGCCGGTAGGAGAATGTATCGAGAGAAAAAATATCAGCATTGCGGTCATACCCTCCATTGCGCCAGGTAAACCGGCTGTTGAGATCATTGTAATGACCCGTTGTATTTTCAATCCGGAAAAAGGAATTGGAGGTGACCAGTTTTTGTAGACTCCCGATCGTTGCCGAACGGACGTCAAAGTTGCTGAGTTTTGAGGATGAAAGAACCAGCAGGCCCCTGTTCTTGCCCAGGCTATCGAAACGATAATTCTGCAGTTCGAGTTTAATAATATGGGCCTTCCATTCTGTTGGCACGGTACCACTTGTGCCGCCCCTGTTAAGTTGAATATCTTTTATCTCCGCAACTGCCTTTCCATCACCGCTGTTGAATGATCTTCCTTTCCGGTTTGTAAAGAGGAAGTCGTTTATCTGTGTTTTGAGTGACCGGATACTGAGACTGGCACTGTCACCTCCTTTGATCTTAAGTTCCTTTATAACCATATCACCGGGATACATCCTGTTCGAATACCAGTCGAGGCGGAAACTGCCGCTGTCATTTTGATGGGTTAAATGTATTTCCGGCCGGGTGATCGTCAGCTCACTGATATCCGTTTCGGGGAAACCATTGCCGGTTGCCTGTGATGCAATCCCTTTTTTGTTTATACCCAAATGGAGAACCGGTTCTACAAACTGCACAGCATCCAAAGCCAGTTCGCCATTGAGTAAGCGAAGTATATGGGGCACAAAGCTCACTGTGGGAACGGAAACAGTTGTTTTTATCCCGTTCCGGTCTGATAGGTACCCGGCATTCCTGAAAACAGATCGTTTTTTATCGGTGATACTGAATTCCTCCACTGAAAGTTCCTGGCCAGCTGCATGCAGCGTAAACGGGTGCCCTTCCGCCGACAGTCCATTGATCAGGAGCCTGGTCCCGGGACGCTGTTCCAGGAGGTCCATTCGGATATTTCTGAAATTTGTAGAGATGGAAGTGCCATTCCAGGTACCGTTGAAAATTGTATTGTTGCCCTCCAGGTTTTTAAGTTCAATTACGGGCAGCGGCGATGATTTGTTTTGGCTGACTCCTGTACCGTCAACCTGTATATGACCTTCCTGCCAGTTGATACCTTCCGCAAACACATCACCGGTTCGTTCATCCACTACCATTTTATCCACGGTCATATCCTTTAATAATGCATTCATGTTCTTTTTCGTATCGGTTACACGGATGTCACCGGCAGCAAACTTCCCGCTTTCCCCATCATACCGGATCTTGTGCAATGCAATGGTCGTAGTGCCGGCCTGTATGAAGCCTTTATCAAAGCGTAGATCGTTGAGTGAGTTCTTAATTCCCGCCAGTCGTGTGGAACTGAGCAGGGATTGGCTCCTCACGGAAAGACTGGCATCTTCCAGTTGTATACGGAGATCTTTTTTCAGTTTCAGGTCGATCTTTCCGTTCTCAATTTCAAGCCGGTCAAGATCCATGTATTCATTCACGGCTCCGAGCGACTGGAAAAGATTTTGTCTCTTCCGCGGGTTGGGGGAAGGGGTGTAATCGATATCGGGTCTGACCATGACTGCACTCTTAGCCTTCAGCTTCTTTTCGAATACCAGGTCATCCCAGGAGAGCCCTTCGAGCCGGAACTGGGGCACACGAAAGGAATTCAGGATCTTACCCCTGTCTAGTTTATGGAAAAGGAAATCGCTGAGAATGATCCGGTCATCCCTGAAACGGATACTGTCAAACCGGATGCTGTAACTGCTGTCTTTTATGAAATTTTCATAGTTCCGGATAGCCATGGCGAAACTCTCCACCTTGATGGGTTTGGCAGCATCCTGGTCAATGCTCAGTCCCTGCATCTCAAAACTGTTCCGGGTAAAAGTATACGAAGTCGGATCACCATCTTTGGTGACACGGATATTGAAATCGGCGTTCTCCACCCCAACAAAACCGAGCAGCAGGTTGCCGGTGAGCTGTTGAACGATGGTTTCCAGTTTTGGAAGCGGCCGTTTACCCCCCCTTTTTTTCCCGGTTTCAGCCACCAGTTCAAATTTAGGGTTCAGGCAATACACAGAATCAGCCTTGATCACTTCGGACCTGTACAACGTGTCGAAATCGATACGGGTCAGTTTAAGCGTGTCAAAGAATACATGAAAGGAGGAAATCGAACTATCGGTACGGGTCGCGGCAATGGTGCAACTGTCAAACTCGACCAGTTGATTTTTCAGGTTAATACGGAATCCACTGAAAGCAAGCCGGTGTCTTCCATCCGGAAAAAGAATATCCTGGCGGGTGCTGTGAAGCGCCACATTATCACTGAACAGTAATTTCTCCCTGCCGGTCAGTTCGCTGCTGTCGACCTGCAGGTTGTCGATCTGTATCTGGATATTGCCGATCCGGAGCGGCACTTGTCCCGGTTG
>CAZEZE010000420.1:0-2587 GCA_964516445.1 uncultured Chitinophaga sp.
ATGATACTGGACGGTGACAACGAAAAGGCTTCCCGCTACCTGAGCAAATTTGCGCTGATGATCCGCATGACACTTGATCATTCAAAGGAAACATTCGTGACCCTGCAGGAGAATATCAAATACCTGGAAACCTACCTTGAAATGGAGCAGCTGCGTTTTGACAGCTCTTTTGTGTGGCATATTTCTGTAGCAGAAGATATTGACGCCGAAGAAACCCTTATTCCATCCCTTATGATACAGCCCCTTGTGGAAAATGCCATATGGCATGGATTGCTGCCATCGGCAAAAGAGAAAAAACTCGGTATCGGGTTTACCCGGCAGGGAGATATGGTTACCTGCATTATTGAAGACAACGGTATTGGTTTCAGGAGCAGTGTTCAGCGAAAAGAGCAGGGCAAAGGGATTCATCATTCAGTGGGCCTTGATAATCTCCGTAAACGGATCAATATACTCAATGAAAAGTTCAAAACCACCTGCAGCGTGGCCATAAAGGACCTGGAGGATGAACAACCCGGGAGGACCGGTACCAGGGTAACGCTGCAATTTAAAACCACTAACACATAAGTTGTATGAAAGCAATCCTGGTAGATGACGAACACGATGGTATCAAAACATTGCAGACCCTGCTGAAGCGTCACTGTCCTTCTGTGCAGGTAGCAGCCACCTGCAGCAATGTCACTGAGGCCCGCCAGCAGATCGGGGTGCATAAGCCCGATGTTGTTTTTCTGGATATACAGATGCCCGGAAAAAGCGGGATAGAGATGATCAGCGAGCTGGGAGACAGGGATTTTGAGATCATATTTGTAACGGCACATAATGAGTATATGTTACAGGCACTGCAATACAGTGCCGCTGATTATCTGCTGAAACCGGTAGATGAGGACCGTTTGACCGAAGCTGTGCAAAGGGTGGAAAAAAGACTGCAGGAGGGAAAAAAGGAAGAACTGACGGAAACACTTTTATATAATATCAGTAAAGCGGGTCAGCCATCTGAGATGCGGTTGTGTCTTCCTACCCTGAAAGGATTCATCATTCTCAAACTGGATGATATCGTATACTGCGAAGCGGAAAGGAGCTATACGGTTTTTCACCTGGATGACAAGAAGACCGTGACCGTTTCCAAGCCCTTGCTGGAGTATGAAAACATGCTGGAAGATACCAGTTTCTTCAGGGTGCATAAATCCTTTCTCATCAATCTTCGTCATGTTAAGGAATACCAGCGTGGCGAAGGCGGCATTGTGATCATGAACAATAATGCCGAGATTGAAGTAAGCAGGAGAAAGAAGGAGCAGTTCCTTCTGAAAATTAAAGAAGTGTTCAAATACTGACCGGTCAGTTCAGTACACTCGTCTCTTTCTGTATCCTGATGTTTTCCTGCTGTTTGATCTTTCTCCATCCCCCCAGAACATTTCTCAGGTTGTGCACACCCTGGCGCTTTAATAAAGAAGCTGCGATCACACTCCTGTACCCGCCTTCACAATGAATATATAAGTTCTGGTGGTCTTCAAAATGAGCAAGGTTGGCTACGTCGTTCATTTCATTCAGTGGCAGGTTCTGTGCATCCTTAACGTGCCCGTCGGCATACTCCGTCCCCCTCCTTACATCCAGTACCACCAGGTTGGGATCGTGCGGTATATCCATGGCCAGTTCGCCGGCTTCTATATCAATGATCATATCAACAGGTTCAGCGGCGGATTGCCAGGCTGCGAAGCCACCTTGTAAATAACCCTGCATCTTGTCAAACCCCACCCTGGAAAGCCGTACAACCGATTCCTCTTCTTTACCGGGCTCCGTTACCAGTAATATCGGTTGATCAAAGGATAAAAGGCTTCCGGCCCATTCTGCAAACCGGCCTTCAAGGCCGATGGAGATACTGCCGGGTATAAATCCTTTGGTGAACCCGGTTGCATGCCGGGTGTCGAGTATCAAAGCATCACTGCTCATCATTTTTTTGAAATCAGCAATGGAGAGCGGGGTCAACCCTTTTTGTTTTACTGCATCCAGGCTTTCGTAACCCTGCATGTTTATTTGTGCATTGATGGCAAAATATTTTGGCGCAATGGCCAGTCCGTCCGTAACTGCAGCAATGAATTCTTCTTTAGACTGGGGCTGCAGTGCATAGTTTGTTTTCTTCTGTTCGCCGATGGTGCTGAATGTTTCGGGCCCCATATTCTTTCCACAACTGCTGCCTGCCCCATGGGCAGGGTATACCAGCACATCATCGTGAAGGGGCAGGATCTTGTTCTGAATGGTATCGTACATGATACCGGCGAGTTCTGTACTGCTCAAATTACCGCTGCTGAGATCGGGACGCCCAACATCACCAACGAACAAGGTATCACCTGTGAAGATGGCATGGGGTCTGTCATTTTCATCCCTCAGCAGGTAACAACTGCTTTCCAGCGTATGCCCGGGTGTATGCAGCACCTGGATACTGAGTTTTCCAAGTTTGAAGATCTCATTATCCTTACTGTTATAAACTTCGTAACTGGTCAGTGCACCAGGGCCATAAATTATAGGAGCCCCTGTTTTTTTACCAAGGTCGATATGCCCGCTCACAAAATCGGCATGAAAATGTGTCTCGAAA
>CAZEZE010000421.1:0-2575 GCA_964516445.1 uncultured Chitinophaga sp.
CTCAAAAACTGCTGCAAGTAATTAAAATATAGGGATTAATGAAAGGTGCAAATTTACCACCATTCCGGCAAAAAAAGTGCAAAAATGCGCCTGCTCTTTGCCTGTTTTATCCTACCTTTGCACACTCTTTAAAAAGTTGACCCATGAGCCGCCGCCGGGATTTTGAGATCGCTTTTGTGGGTTTAAAACCCGGGGTGCATGAGTACGACTATGTGATTGACGATAAGTTCTTTGTGGAATACCAGCAGCAGGATTTCAGGCACTGCCGCGCCAACGTGAAACTGTCATTGGACAAGAAAAGCAGTTTCATGCTATTGAAGTTCGAGATCGGCGGGCAATTGGAGGTCAACTGCGACCGTTGCAACAACCTGCTACCACTCGAACTTTGGGACGAATTCACCATCACAGTGAAAATGGTAGAAGAGCCGGAACTGATGAATGAACAGGAAGACGATCCGGATGTGTATTATATCAGCCGGGGGGAAAGCCATCTTGATGTGGCCAACTGGATCTATGAGTTCATCAACCTGAGCCTGCCGATGCAAAAGACCTGTGCGTTTGAGAATATGGACGGCCCCTATTGCAACCCGGCGGCAAGAGAAATGTTGAACAAACTGGTAGCGGAGGAAGAAAAAAAAGAGAACAGGGAAAACCCGATATGGAAGGGGTTGGAGAAGTTTAAAGACCTTGAGGGTGATAGGAGTTAGGAGTCCGGAACGACCCATTGACCATTCACCATTGACTATTCACATTTAATATTTGAGATATGCCAAATCCGAAACGCAGACACAGCCAGCAAAGAAGCGCCAAGCGCAGGACGCATTATAAGGCTACTGCTGCTACATTAACAACCGACAGCGCAACAGGTGAAACACATGTACGTCACCGCGCCCATGTAAGTGAAGGCAAGCTTTACTACAAAGGCAAAGTGGTGGCTGAAAAATCACCGGTTAAGAAATAACTGGTTTAATCACGTCCCGGCTCAGCACGGGAGGATTCCAAATTCCGGCATGGGCAACAAACGTTACCATGGGGATTTGGAATTTGTTATTTTGGTAATTCTATGACGATAGGGATCGATATGATGGGCGGCGATTATGCCCCGCTTGAAGCAGTAAAGGGTGTCGGCCTGTATTTGGCCGGTCATAATATCCCTGCCACCCTGCTCCTGATCGGCGACAAGGGCGACATTGAAAAGCTGCTGTCAGAAAATAATATCCCCGCAGCAAATATCCTCATCGTACATGCAGATGAGGTGATCGGTATGCATGAACATCCTACCAGGGCTTTAAAGGAAAAGCAACAGTCTTCCATCGCCATCGGTTTTCATTTGCTTGCAACAGGAAAAATGGATGCATTCATCAGTGCCGGAAATACCGGTGCCATGCTCGTAGGGGCATTATTCAGCCTGAAAGTACTGGAAGGAGTGATCCGGCCCGCGATCTCCACGATTGTTCCGAAAGTGAACGGAGGAACAGGCATCCTCCTTGATGTAGGGTTGAATGCCGACTGCAAACCGGAACATTTGAACCAGTTTGCCATCATGGGTTCTGTTTACGCCAAACTCATCCTTGGTATCGAAAACCCCAGGGTTGGATTGCTGAATGTGGGAGAAGAAGAAAGCAAGGGCAATACACTTGCCCGGGCTACCTATCCCCTGCTGAAGGAAAATAAACATATTCAATTCTCCGGGAATGTTGAGGGCCGTGATGTTCTCACCGATACGGCCGATGTTATGGTCTGTGATGGCTTTACGGGCAATATCATCCTGAAAATGGCCGAATCATTATACGATATCAGCAAGGAGCGCAACTTAAAGGATGAATTCTTCAGCCGGTTTAATTTTGAAAACTATGGCGGCACACCGGTGCTGGGCGTTACTAAACCCGTGATCATCGGTCACGGCATTTCCGGATCAAGGGCCTTCATGAACATGATCCATCTCGCGCAACTCATGCTGGAAAAAGATGTGATGGGGAAGATGAAGGAAGAATTGGTTTAGCCGGGCAGTCATGCAGTCATGCAGTCGGCATTCCTCAGTCGGCAGTCTACAGTCAGTTCACTATGATACGGGGTTCCGACTCCAGACTCCAGACTCCTGACTCCTGACTCCTGACTCCCGACTCACGCATCCCGACTCAAATTAAATACCCTTTTCCCGGTATGGTCACATCAATTCTTAAAACTAACTTTAGGTGCAAATTCGAACCTTGAAGCATATTTTCACCACCCCCCTTCTGCTGGTCATTACCTGTATAGCAGGTTTTACCCAGCCTATTACCGAGAACCTGGCCACCACCGAGGCCCGTTATATTCCGTTTGAAAAAACAGTCTTTTATAACCTGGGTGATAAGACCATCCCCCTGAAAGTGGTGCAATACGGGCCCGCGAATGATATTGTCTGCATCAATTTGCACGATAATGAATTCACATCTGTGCAGGCCGCCCGATCGGTACTGGAATTTAAGGGAGGAACCATGATCAGGATCGAGAACAATGCGCAACGGGTTGTCCGGTTCCGTCTGCGCGGTGTGATCTATGGTTTTGACCCTAACCGTATCTATTCAAGAACCGG
>CAZEZE010000422.1:0-2565 GCA_964516445.1 uncultured Chitinophaga sp.
AAGTCATGGCACGCCGGTAACCAGCGAAGCGCATTTATTATTCGGGCAGTTTATCGTGCTGATCGCGGATGAAACGGCTTCAGGGGTGAGCGGTTGCAGCACCGACAGTTCGGTGCGGATGATCAAGGACCTGGAGACCCGGTTCGGCGTTCAGCTCTTTGACCGCACTACCCTCGCATTTTTGGTGAAGGATAAAATGGAATTGCTGCCCCTCTCCCAGCTTCCCTATGCCGCGGAACGGGGGTATATTACCGGCGATACCATCTATTTCAATAACCTGGTGCAGACCAAGTCGGAACTGGAAACCAAATGGATGATCCCGGTGAAAGCCAGCTGGCTGGCGAGGAAGATGACCTTTCCGCAGGCGGTTTCCTAAAGAATATTATATTGCAAATCAGATTTTGCCTGTCAGACCATACGGTCAGACAATTGCGGAAGTAGCTCACCTGGTAGAGCGACAGCTTCCCAAGCTGTAGGTAGCGGGTTCGAGTCCCGTCTTCCGCTCATGTATTGCCCCTACGGGGCATTTTCCTCTTATTATCAATTTTCTACCGACATGATACCCCTACAGGGTATCCTTTTTTTGCTGTGTATTTCCAGAAGAGCTTAGGAGAGCGTTTTTAAAATTTTTTGAAGGATAGAGCTTCTGCCGGCTAATTGTGATTTTATCAGTAAAACCAAATCGGCAAGTAAGACTATTCCGGTTCATTCTTACTCCTGTAAAGTAATATGTCGGCAGAAATTCAACAGGAAGTCCCACTGCCCTGAATAAGCATCTTGTCAGTAGAAATATTCGCAATGCTATCCCATGCCTCATCGGGGCATCAGACCGCTAGAATTATTCGAAGGCTATCCCATGCCCCATCGGGGCATCAGGCCGGTAGATGAAATCCGGCAGACGCCTCTTGCCCTGTAAGGGCAAAACAATTATTATTATAATCAGAATTTGATATATCATTTCAATTCGTCCATATACCACTAAGTGGTAAATTTCTTTCCGGGTAACAGGAAAAATGAAAAAACAATATCGTTGCCCGTAATTTTCCGGAAACAAAAAAATTAGTATGGCCAATACCTATTCCCAAATCCATTTGCATTGCGTTTTTGCAGTAAAATACCGGCAATCCCTGATCATGCGTGAATGGAAAGAGCGATTACACATGTATATCACTGGTATTATACAGAACCTGGGGCATAAAATGATCGCTATTAATTCCATGCCCGATCATTTGCATATGTTTTTCGGCATGCGGCCGAATCAATCTCTATCAGACCTGATGAGGATCGTAAAAGGAGATTCTTCAGAATGGCTGAACGCCAAATCATTTACTCCCCACCTTTTTCGCTGGCAGGAAGGATACGGTGCATTTAGTTATGAGAAAAAGATGATTCCGGTTATTGCCAATTATATCGAACTACAGGAACAACATCATCATCAATATACCTTTAAAGAGGAATACAGGAAACTACTGGAAGAATTTGGCGTTAGTTTTGAGGAGAAATATTTATTTACTGATCCTTCCTGATAATTGCATTGTCATGAAATACTATTTACAAAAAATATAGGGCGGACCTATTTACTTTTCAATACCGGTTTCTTCACCGCCTTTGTAAAATTCCAGGCCAGGCTCAGCCGGTAATTCCGGGTTTGGGTGCTGCTGTAGCTTTCCAGGCTGAAATTGGGCCCCCAGGTATAACTGCGGTTGCGCTGCTGCACCAGGGGATCGATTGCGTTGACCGTAACCACGAATTTTTTGGCAAAGAATTTCCGCTGCACCCCCAGGTTCATGCTGGTCGTCCATTTCGCATAACCCTGGGGGTTAGCAAACCGGTTCAGGTTGAAACTGCCGGTGATGTTCCAGAGATCCGTGGGGGTGAAACTGTAGTTCAGGTTGGAAGTGAAGGAACCGCCGTCGCGGAAACGCCGCACGGTTTTATCAAAAGTGCTGTAGACACTGTACGTATAACTCGCGCTGAAATTAATTTTTAATTTTTTGGATAGGGTCACCCCGTTCCAGCTGCTGGCCTCATATTCCTTCCGTCCGCTGATATTTTCCCAGGTGATCTGCGTCTTCCCGTCAGGCAGCAGGGTGCGGACCTGGCTGAAAATGTCTTCCACGATATTGTAACCCAGTCCCAGGTTGACAAAATATTTCGGTTTCGTTCTGCCCAGCACAAAATCGAAATTATGCGCGGTGGAAGCTTCCAGTTTCTCATTCCCGAACCGGATATTATAAGGATCTGAAAAATCGATGGTGGGATTCAGCTCCCCGATACCCGGACGCCGGATACTGCGGCGATAAGCCAGCGTAAGGCTCAGCTGATCCTTCCAGGTCTTGTTGAAATTGGCAAAAGGCAGCCAGGTCCAGTAATGATTCTTCACATCCCTGCCCTCCTTCCGCAATTCAAACCAGATGGCCGTATGCTCGGCCGAAGTGCCCGCAGTAAAACTCATTTCGCGGCTGAATACCTGTTTGACCGAAGCCCGCAGGTTGGAAACCGTCTGGTGAAACCAAAAGTCATTACTCAGCAGGTCCAGCGGCAGCATCACGCCCTCCGGTTTCT
>CAZEZE010000423.1:0-2561 GCA_964516445.1 uncultured Chitinophaga sp.
TGGGCAGAATGGTTGATAAGGCGATATTGCAAATCAACCGGGCTGCGGAGGACGCGGCAGGTTTTGCCAAGCCCATCTTTGTAGATGCCATTAAAAGTATGACCATCGCTGACGCAATCGGACTTGTCAGGAATGGTGATACCAGCGCCACCCATTTTTTCAGGGTCAAGACCACGGATAACCTGGTTGCGGCATTCTTGCCTGTGATACGCAATTCACTGGATAAACTGGACGCCACAAAGTATTATGCGGATGTCGTGACTACCTATAATAACTTCCCTACTA
This sequence comes from uncultured Chitinophaga sp., assembly GCA_964516445.1. Classification (GTDB taxonomy): domain Bacteria; phylum Bacteroidota; class Bacteroidia; order Chitinophagales; family Chitinophagaceae; genus JJ008. Next base: position 286 of record CAZEZE010000423.1, read on the forward strand.
CATTTAAAAAGCTGAATCCCGACCTGCCCGGGTTTGTAACCTGGAAGGCGACAGACGCGCTCTTTGACCTGGTGGCCAAAGAGGAAAGGAATATCCGTCAAAACATTGCAGCCCGTACCACTGATCTGTTGAGAAAGGTTTTTGGCGCGAAATGGAACTGATTTTCATTGTATAGCGTTGTCGCCGGTGCAACTATTGGCTTAAAAAAACGTCAAATATTGCTGAAGACTCCTTGTGGCTGTAAATAGCTGCTATCTTGCAGTCTGGAAAATAATACCCTTATGAAGACATTTATTCTATCGGCCCTTTTCAGCTTTTTATTAATTCCGGCTGAATCTTTCGCGCAGATCAAATTACCCCAAATACTCCCCGGGAAAAAGACCAGCACAGGGATCACAGAGAATGAGGCGGGCGAAGGCATTAAAGAAGCCCTTGCCCAGGGACTTGCCAGGGCCGTTCTGCAACTGAACAAGGAGGATGGTTTTTTTAAAGATGCCCTCTATAAAGTATTGATGCCCCCTGATGCCAAGAAGATGGAGAACACCCTGCGGAAAATGGGTATGGGCAATATGGTGGATAAGGCGATCCTGCAGATCAACCGGGCCGCGGAGGACGCGGCGGGTCAGGCCAAACCTATATTCGTTGACGCTATCAAAAGCATGACGATCGCAGATGCGATCGGGCTGCTGAAGAACGGCGACACCAGCGCCACACATTTTTTCCGGGTTAAGACAACCGGCAAACTGGCGGAAGCATTTACCCCTGTCATTAAAAATTCGCTCGACAGGCTGGATGCAACGAAATACTACTCCGATGTAGTGGGCACTTATAATAATCTCCCCACCACGTTTAAAAAAGCGAACCCCGATCTGACGGGTCATGTTACCGGGAAAGCGATCGAGGCATTGTTTGATCTTATCGGAAAAGAGGAAAAAAATATCCGGCAGAATATGGCAGCCCGTACTTCCGACCTGTTAAAGAAAGTTTTTGGGACAAAGTGGTAGAAAATTCCTTTTCCTCAATCCGGGAATAAACTCCAGAACAACAACACCACCCTTCTGCGGGGATCATCCACCCGGTAATCGGTTTGCTTCGGGTCCGGCAGACTTTCACCTTTCCCTTCATAGAGGTAGAGTACATTCCGGATATAGATCCCGTTGTCGGCACGGGAGGCTGCGAACTGTTTGAAAAGATTCCAGACAGATTCGGCCCTGGCACGTGACAATTCTTTGTTTAATTCTTTATTATCCGGTTCCCTTCCGGAAAGGGCGAGTCTTGAACGGAGATTATTGTATAATGAACTTCCCTCCCCAATAGTAGTGCCGTCCGCATATCCCTTGAAAGTGATGACCAGCGAGAGGGGAAAATCAGGATATTTCTTAGTGAAGCGGTCGATTTCCAGAACCGCCGGCTCAAATATCTTTGTCATGTTTCTCACCACCGCCGGCGATACACTGTAACTGCCAGGTTCAAAAAGCACGTCCTGTTCCAGTTTTACTACCATGTTCCTGTTGATGAGATCTTCCAGGAAGGATATTTTCTGGTTGATGCGTTGCTCTGCGCTGCGGGTGCGGGAGAGAACAACCCGGAGCCTGTCCCAGTCTTCTTTATTGATCACTGCTTCGCCGATATGGATCGTATTCTGCCCGTGCAGGGTGTCGATCTCCCTGTTCGTATTATCAATGAATTTTTTGATCCGGCTGTTGGCGGCACTGTCGATCTCATTCTGGGTCTCTTTGTGTTGCCTTTTTTCGTCCAGTTTTTTCAGATCAGTACTGTGTTGTACCAGCTGGCTGTCCAGTTTTTCCAGCTGTTTTTTATCGGCGTTTACTTTTTTCTGTGGGACACAGGAAAAAAAGAACAGGCTTACAATCAGCAGTGTGGAGAAGAGAAGAAGGGCTGTTTTTCTCATAGCACAGCAGTTTAATGGTGCTTACTAAAGTTAATAAGATAAAGCCGGGAAAACAATACTTTATTCTGTAGAAAGTAACACCTGCCAGGCTTCGTTCAGCTTTCCTTCGCCCAGGAGTTTTTGAGCATACAAATGAAGTTCTTTCTCCATTCCAACTGGGTCAATGTTATAGTACTGAATGATTTGTTTCAGGTGAGGATCGTCAAAGGACGGATCAATGGTTGGGATCTCGGTAACATTGGCCAGTTGACCGAGGTTATTGCCTGACAGTATTTTGCTATGGCGGACTGAAGCAGGGAGTTTGTCCACTCCTATGCCTAAACGGGTATTAGGTTTTTCCACAATGAACAGGTTGGTTTCGTCC
>CAZEZE010000424.1:0-2527 GCA_964516445.1 uncultured Chitinophaga sp.
CTGACAGGCCGGGCAGCCGGAATTCTGATTCCCCACCTTCGGCAAGCCGTTGACCATATGCGCTATCGCGTTTGCTAAATGCAAGACCTCATGAACCAATTTCGAAAAGGCATATCCATACTGCCGCTATTATGTATTTTCTTTTCCTGCGGGGCGCAGCAATTGGGTGACTTTGATGTTCGCAGAGGAGTGAATCCCTTTTATGTAGGCTCTACCCGGCTTCAGCAGGACAGCTTCATCCGGCTTGCAGAAGCGGGAAAGCTTGACTATCACGGCAGAACAGAATATTCCTATTCTTACCCGGCAGTCTTTACCCATCCTTACTTTTTAGGAGGAGTTAACTTTAAATTTTTGATGCTTACTTATGCATCAGACACATTGATGAGGATTATGCTCAGCAATATATATACCCCGGGGCTTTACCCGGACTATGATAAAAAAGCGAAACAGGAATTTCGTCAGCTTTGTAAATTCCTAAAAGAGCAGTGGGAAAGCCCGGGCCAAAAAAAGACATTCCTGCAATCACCTGACAAACGTATCATCTCCGATGGATTACAATGGAATATGCATGGGAAAACAATGAAAGTAGCCTTGTATGAAGATAAAAGTAAAACGAACCGGCTTTATGATATCTCAATTACGTTAGAACTACCCGGGTATGATTAGACAACGCATCACAGGGGATTTCTGCTACACTGGCTGAAGAATGTATCTTGACGGGAATTTTGCTATCGGTTGAATCAGGGTGCCACTTGTCTTCGCGCCACCGCTTGAAGTTTATCCGGCTTCCTGATTCTTTTTATCTTTAGTTACCGGGCCGGACCTGACCCGGAATTTCAGCAACGAAGGAAATCCTGCCCGCAGCGGCAAACTTTATGAGACGCTCGTCCAAAATAATAATTATTATTGTTACACTGTTTAACGGGATAACAGCTGCACAAAGTTCCAGGGCGGATTTGATCGAAAATTTAATTTCAAACCTCTATAAAAAACACCTTTTTAACGGCGCTATTGTCGTTGGACAAAAAGGTAGAATATTATTCAGCAGGGGATTTGGCTATGCCAATTTTAGCGACAATCTTCCATTTACTCCGTTGACAGCGGCTGACGGCGGCTCCAATGCCAAAACTTTTACTGCCACGTCCATCCTGCTGCTTGCCGAAGAGGGGAAATTAAAGCTGGACGACCCTGTTCAGCAATACTTGCCAGACTATCCTTACCCCCATACCACTGTATGGAATTTAATCACGCATAGTGTGGGCGGTCTGCCGGACTATGATTATTTTTTCAGGGAAGCGCCCGATACCGCCATTATCACCACAATGCTAAACCTCAGTATAATCAGCAAAATCAAACCGCCCTTAGCCTACGCTCCCCATACGAATTTTTATTATGATAATGTGGGGTTTGACCTTGCGGCGCTCGTTGTCGAGCGGGTTACCGGAATTAGTTACGGGCAGTTTCTGAAAAAGAAGTTTTTTAACCCGTTAAAAATGGATTCTTCTTTTATTCGTCCCGCTTTGTTTTCGAACTGGAAACAGGACAGGACAATCGGTTACCGTTATCAGAATGATTCCCTGCGCTTGTTTGACATAGCCGATCGTGAAGGTTTTTACGGGGGCTGTAATATCTGGTTTACCGCAACCGACCTTTACCGTTGGGGCGAATCGTTTACCCGTAATGACCTGATAAGTAATTCACTTTTTAAAAAAGCGACTTCCCCGGTTTTCATAAATGGAAAGCGTTCTTATGTACGTTTGGGAGCCTGGTATGCCGGCAAATCAACCAACGCCTTTTATTATTGGGGAAATGTGGCGGGTTTTTACAGCTGGGTTTATTGGGATAGAAATAATCAGTTTACCATAGCCTTTATGACCAATACAGCAATGCCGCAATGGGTCAGGCCGCAGGTAACATCCGCTTTGATAAACATCATGGAGGGGAAACCATATTTACCTATAACAGCAACTCAGGCTGAATTACCGGACAGGACCAATTTAGAACAGATTACCGGCGCCTACGAAATAAAGCATTTAGGTAAAGTTTTGATTTCAGTGCAGGGTGCAAACGTAATTCTGGAAATGCCTGGAGGAATGGAATATCGCATGCACCTGGTTGACCGGGAAACCTTTTACATTCCCGGTTTAGATCCCTGGATATCCTTTGGTTCACTGAAAGCGGGTAAATTTCAAACCCTCTACTGGAATTCAACCGTTTTACAAACAACGGGGAATCGGGTTTTCAAATGATGGACTGGCCCGGGTTGCACACAACCGGGTCATTTCTTAGGCTGTGTTGAACTTTGAAACACCGGATGCATGTAGCGCTGTGCTTTTATTCCGATAGACGACTATCCATAGGCTTTTGCTGTTACCTTCACTCCGATAGCCATCGGGATCAATTTTCCAATCCGATGCTGTTACATGCGGACATTATAAAATATTCCGCTTGCAGCAATACCGGCTGATAGCAGTCATTGCCAGGACCCGGCAAAACTACCCCACCCACTTCCCTTTTAGTTACTGAA
>CAZEZE010000425.1:0-2521 GCA_964516445.1 uncultured Chitinophaga sp.
TTCCACTTTCAGGATCACCCCCTTCAGGGTGCCCCACCGCGATGAGTATTCTGAGACTGTTGGTTTCGTTATTCAGACGGAAAAGAAGAGAGTGCTTTTCATCCCGGATATCGACAAATGGGAAAAATGGGAGAGGAACATTGCAGATGAAATTGCCAAATCGGATATCACTCTTCTGGACGGAACATTTTATAAGAACGGGGAGCTCCCGGGCCGGGATATGAGCGAAGTGCCGCATCCCTTTGTGGAAGAGAGCCTGCAACGGTTTTCATCATTACCTTCAGCGGAAAAAGCAAAGGTGAGGTTCATACATTTCAATCATACCAATCCGTTGCTAAGAGATAAGTCGGGGGAGAAGAGTAAGGTTAAGGTTGAGGGTTTCGGCGTGGCGGAGGAGGGAATGATCATCGAACTTTAAAAAGTTTTAAACAGGCGTATGAAGAAAAAAATACTGATAATAGCCGCGATAGCTGCCGGCCTGGCTGCGGGCTCCCAAACCCCGCTGCAGCAATTTGAGTTTGTAAACTTCTCCCAGGTGAATATCACCGACAATTTCTGGAAACCGAAAATCGACAAAGTAGCCACGGTGACCCTGAATGCCTGCATCTACCAGACAGAAAACAAAACACCCCGGATCCGGAATTTTGAAAAAGTGGCCCGTAACAAGGGGGAGAAATTTGAAGGACTCTACTACGACGACAGTGATGTATACAAAGCACTTGAAGCAATGGCTTATGCGCTCAAAACCTATCCCAGCAGCGCCCTCGAAGCTAAAGCCGATGAATGGATCGATAAGATCGCCGCGGCCCAGCTGCCCGATGGTTATGTCGGCACCTATTTCACGTTGCGGGATAAAAGCCTTCGCTGGACCAATATCGAAGCGCACGAGGACTATAATGCCGGCCATATGTTTGAAGCGGCAGTAGCTTATTACAACGTGACCGGTAAAAGAAAGTTTCTTGATGTTGCTGTACGTTTTGCCAACCATATTGATTCCACTTTCCGCCTCGGCGGGAAAAAATGGTTCAGCGGTCACCAGGAAATAGAACTGGCGCTGGTGAAACTGTACAAAGTGACCTATGATAAGCGATACCTGGAGCTGGCCAACTGGTACCTGCAACAACGGGGAAAAGATATCTATACCTATGGTAAGACCTGGTTTACCCGCGCTTACTGGCAGGATATCGTACCGGTGAAACAGCAGACAGAAATAACCGGGCACGCTGTGCGGGCTATGTATCTCTATACCGGCGCGGCCGATGTGGCGGCGCTAACCGGTGATGTGGAATATATGAGCGCGATGAAGAAGGTTTGGGAGGATGTAGTGCACAGGAATATGTACCTGACAGGAGGGATCGGCTCCGCAGGTGACAATGAGGGATTCAGTAAAGACTATGACCTGCCCAATGAAGAAGCGTATTGCGAGACCTGCGCTTCCGTGGGTATGGTGCTCTGGAACCAGCGGATGTGCCAGCTAACCGGCGATAGCAAATATGTGGATGTGCTGGAACGATCCTTATACAACGGAGCGCTGGATGGGCTAAGCCTGGATGGTGGTCTATTTTTCTATGATAATGTGCTTGCATCTAACGGTCAGCATAAGCGAAGGGAATGGTTCGGAACCGCCTGTTGTCCGGCCAATATCGCCCGGCTGGTCACCTCGCTGGGTAATTTTATTTATGGCAAAAGCAATGACGGTATCTGGGTCAATCTTTTTGTGGGAAGCAAAACTACTTTAAAGCCGGGAAATACGGATGTAGCGCTTAAAATGGAAACCAATTATCCCTGGGACGGGAAAGTGAAACTGAATGTCGATCCGGTAAAGAAAGCAAAATGCAAATTACATATCAGGATTCCCGGCTGGGCCGGTAATAAAACAGAGGCAGGAGGGCTCTACCAGCCGATGATATCCCTGGATATGAATCCCGATCCGGGATTACAAGTAAACGGTAAACCTGTTGAACATACAATGGTGAACGGTTACGCAGTGATAGAAAGGGAATGGAAAAAAGGGGATATAGTGGAGTGGGAGATCCCGATGGAGATCAAAAAAATTACATCCATCAGTGAGGTAAGGACCAATGCCGACAGGTTGGCGTTGCAGCGAGGCCCGCTGGTCTATTGCGTGGAAGGTGCCGATAATAAAGAGGGTGTTTGGAATCTCGTGATGCCGGCTAATACCGATTTTTCATCCCTGCAGTACAAGATCATGGATGAGCCGGTCATTGCCCTGCAGGCGGATCTTCCCTCAGTTTACCCGGATGCAACTGGCTCAGGAGTGAGGATCGAAAAAAGAAAAGTGACAGCCATCCCTTATTATTGCTGGGCGAACCGCGGCGCGAATGCGATGCAGGTTTGGCTTCCGGTGAAGATAAAGGAGGTAAAGGTTAATTATGCGGGGAAATATGAAGATGGAGGGAACTATTGAGTTGGGAGTTGGGAGTCGGGAGTCGGGAGTCAGGAGTCGGGAGTCAGGAGTCGGGAGTCAGGAGTCAGGAGTCTGGAGTCAGGAGTCGGGAGT
>CAZEZE010000426.1:0-2519 GCA_964516445.1 uncultured Chitinophaga sp.
CATCACCTGCGGCAAAAACTCCCTCTACATTTGTTTTCGATGTACCCGGGATGGTTTTGATATAACCGGCTTCATCCATATCGATCCAACTTTTGAAAATACCGGAGTTAGGCTCGTGCCCGATCGCCACAAAGAAACCACTGACGGGGATCTCCTGTTTTTCACCCGACTTATTGTTCCGTACCCTGACCGCGGAAACATTTTTTTCCCCGATCACTTCATCTGTTTCCGTATTCCAGTAGATCTTAATGTTAGGGGTATTCAGCACCCTTTCCTGCATCACTTTGGAGGCCCGCATAGCCTCTTTCCTGATGATCATATGTACAGTGCTGCAGAGTTTGGAAAGATAGAGGGCTTCTTCCGCCGCCGTATCGCCTGCACCCACAATGGCCACTTCTTTTCCGCGGAAAAAGAAACCGTCGCAGACGGCACAGGCGCTGACGCCGTATCCGTTCAGCCGTTGCTCGCTTTCCAGACCCAGCCATTTGGCCGATGCGCCGGTGGCGATGATGACCGACCAGGCTTCTATCCATTTTTCCTCGTCGATCTGGATCTTGTATGGTTGCGAAGAGAAATCAACTTTTGTAGCAAGGCCATAACGGATGTCGGCCCCCATTCTTGCTGCCTGCTTTTCAAAATGCACCATCATTTCAGGTCCCTGTACGCCGTCGGCATAACCGGGATAGTTCTCCACTTCCGTTGTAATGGTAAGTTGCCCGCCAGGTTGTATACCCTGGTAAAGCACCGGTTTAAGGTTAGCCCTGGCGGCATAGATAGCGGCAGTATAACCGGCCGGACCTGATCCGATGATCAGGCAATTGATCCTTTCTGTTGTTTCCATTTGATATCCTTTATGGCCGGGCTTTTTGCCGGCCGGTAAAATTAACGGGAAATGGTCAATCATTAAGTAACCCTGATCACCAATGAGGAAAGGGAAAGGGAAACGGATCCGCTCCCGGTTTGCTCAGCGGGGAATGATGATGCTGCGGTACATGACGCCGTAACCGCCAAAATAACCCAGTGCGCCGCCACTGATATTGCCGGCTACCCGGGTAGGCGTGGAAAAGGGATTGCCCACGCTCACATAATTGAATTCCATAGTGCGCCAGAAATCGTAGGTGGCCTTGTCGATATTGCACAGTTTTAATGTGACCGTATCTCCTTTGTTAAAAAATGAATACCCTTCCCCTGTTTCATTACTGTTCCTGTCAACACCCCGCTCCACCTGGATATCATAGGTTGTCCCGTCAATGATCTGGTCGTCGTACACAGAATTGAGCCCGGGATAGAATATCTCCCGGTTTCGTTTGGTGAAATAGCGGATATAATCTCCGTAACCGGGACGGTCGGTGGCTTTTACCATCAGCGCCACTTTTTCAGCAGGATTTCCCGCCGGCGCCTGTTTCCAGTACAGGGAATCGATCCGCCGGGTGGTGTCCGGTATGCGGGTACTGGATGTATATTCCTTTCCCTCTGAAAGGATACGGAGGGAATACTGTTTATTGAGTTCACCCGTAAAGATCGTGGAAGGATCGGAAGGATCGGAGGAGTAATAGTACAGGTTAAAGCCACCGCCAACCGGCACTGTATATTCCTTTAATTTATGCGTCAACGTACCATTGGACACATACACTTCCGCGTTATGCACAAAACTGTTCGACAGGGTCAGGGGATCGATCTTTGAAAAAAAGCCGATACTGGTTGAAAGGTAAACCACCGGCGCCTGGTCATTCTCGATACTGGCCTCAACCACCAGCCTGGGAGTGGTTTCATCCAGTTTGAATTCAACGGTCTTTTCACAGGCCGTGAAAGGAAAAAGAACAAGGAGCCAATAAAAGAGATTTAAGCGCTTCATGATCAGTGCAAAAATAACAGGCGGGCCGTCAAAATGTTGGGCGGAGCTGTTAAAAAAATCCCGTCCTGTAAAAAACAAGACGGGACCTTAATACTTAAAAAACCACCATTATGATTTTAGCCTAAATAGGCTTTCAACGCAATGCTGTATTCTCCTTCGCTAAAGCTTCGGCGGACGAGCCCTAACCTAAATAAGCCTTCAATGCGCTACTGTACCTGGCTTTCTGCAAACGCTTGATGGCCCTCTCCTTGATCTGGCGGATACGCTCCTTGGTAAGGTCGTATTTCTGCCCGATCTGTTCGATGGTCACCCCGTTTTCGCCATCGAGCCCGAAATAAGCATTCACGATCTCTGCTTCACGGGGACTGAGTGATTTCAGTACCCTGCGGATCTCGTTGCGAAGCGAATCTTTCATCACATCATCATCGGTATCATCGCTGCCTTCCAGCAGGTCGCCCATGGCTACATCCTCGGCCTCGTGCACGGGTGCATCCAGCGAAGTATGGCGGGTGTTGCTCTGGAAGATGTTGTTGATCTCCGTTTCACTCATCTCAAGTAACTCAGCCAGCTCTTCTGTAGACGGCTCCCGCTCATGCTCCTGTTCGAAAGCCATATAAGCCTTGTTGGCTTTGTTATACGTGCCAATTTTGTTTTGAGGCAGGCG
>CAZEZE010000427.1:0-2513 GCA_964516445.1 uncultured Chitinophaga sp.
TAAATGGAAACAGTATCTACGATGGCGGCATGAATGACGGTTTGCAGCGCAATCGCCGATATTAATGAGAGAAAGTTTTTCATCATATTGTGTGATTCTTAATACTATTGAATTAGAACCACAAAGCAATCCATCTGTGTTAGCTTATGTTTCTATGTGGTTCAAAAAAACAATGGGTGGCAACCCCGGATAAAGATAAAAAAAGAGGCGGCACCGTTGCACGGGTGCCGCCCTTTTCATTCGTTAAAGTGAAAGGATCAGAATCCTTTCTTGTCTTTATCCTGCGCCCTTTGCATCGGGTTGCCGGCCTGTCCGCCGCCGGTTCTTCTGCCACCCTGTGTTTGCTTGAAAATGGTGAATTTGGAAGGCTCCGCGATCGTATTCCAGCCGTTATTGCCGGGATTGATATCGGCTGTTTCCCGCATGGGATCGAGTTTGATCGAAGCCACTTCCTTGTCCTTTATGAAGGTCTTGATCACCCTGCCCTCATTCAGCCGCCATACCTGCGCGGGTATACGGTCAATTTCCTTGCTCCCGTCTTTATAGGTCCATTCAATGATGATGGGCATCACCAGCCCGCCCTTGTTGCTGAACGTAAGTTCATACATGTTTTTATTGCCGTATTTTTCTTTCTCTTCAGCCGTTAACCCTTCGGAAGGCCGGCCGGGTATCGTAACATCCAGTTTGCTGCTGTCATAGGGTTCAATTCCCCGTGCATATCTCCAGTAAAAATCACGGGTGCTTGTATCCGCATCGGTGGCGAATACAATCTTCTTGTCTTCCCTGTTGCGGATCTTGGAGATATCGTCAAAAGTGGGTACCTGGGGTTTATCGGCGCTGCGTTTTACGGTGGATTCCCTGGTTTCCGGTGATAGGGCATCGAGGTCGGGTTTGGCATATTTAACCGTATCCAGAGAAATATCGCAGACCTCTGTGCTGTAGAACCAGCCTCTCCAGAACCAGTCCAGGTCTTCCCCGCTCGCATCCTCAAGCGTACGGAAGAAATCGGCCGGTTCGGGGTGTTTGAAGGCCCATCTTCTTGCATATTCCTTAAAGGCATAGTCAAACAGTTCACGGCCCATGATGGTTTCGCGGAGGATGTTCAGGCCGGTGGCGGGTTTGGAATAGGCATTGGGTCCGAACTGCACGATATTCTCACTGTTGCTCATGATGGGCTCCAGTTGTTCCTTGGGCAGTTTCATGTAATCGGTGATATAGGCGGCTGGTCCGCGCCGGCTGGGGAACTTGTTATCCCAGAGTTCCTCTGTGAGATACTCTACAAAAGTATTCAACCCCTCATCCATCCAGCTCCACTGGCGCTCATCGCTGTTGATGATCATGGGGAAGAAATTATGACCCACTTCATGGATCACCACGCCCAGCATTCCGTTCTTCGTGCCTTCGCTATAGGTGCCGTCTTTTTCTGTTCGTCCGAAATTGAAACAGATCATCGGGTATTCCATCCCGTTGGCCGCTTCAATACTCTGGGCCACGGGGTAGGGGTAAGGTATCGTAAAACTGGAATAGGTCTTGATGGTATGTTCAACCGCCTTGCTGGAAAATTTCCTGTAAAGTCCATAGGCTTCCTTGGCATACCCGCTCATGCACATCACTTTTTTGCCTTCGATCTTTGTTGCCAGGGCGTCCCAAATGAATTTGCGGGAAGAGCCCCAGGCAAAATCACGGACATTGTCGGCCTTGAAGATCCAGGTCTTCTTGCGAGGCGAAGCCGAAGCAATCTCCCTGCTTTTTTTCTCGGCCGCTTTTGCCTCTTCCAGAGTTACAATCTCCACCGGTTCGGATGAAGTTTGCGCTTTGTTCCAGCGTGCCAGTTGGGCAGGAGAAAGAACAGCCGGGTAATTCTGACCTTCGCCGGTCGACATGACCACATGGTCTGCCGGAACGGTCATGGCCACTTTGAAATTTCCGAAGGTGAGCGCGAACTCACCCCGGCCGGTGAACTGCTGGTTCTGCCAGCCTTTAAAATCGCTGTAAACACAAAGCCGGGGGTACCATTGTGTCATGGTGAAAATATGATTCCCATCTTCAGGAAAATATTCATATCCGCCACGGCCACCGCGGTTCATGCGGTCGGATATTTTATAGTTCCAGTCGAGTTTAAAGACGAATCGCTGTCCAGGTTTTAGAACAGCCGGAAGTTCCACCCGCATCATCGTTTTGTTGATCGTGTATGTAAGTGCTTTGCCGGTTACATCGGTCAGTTTGAGGATATTGAAACCATACCCGTTATCCGATTTGTTTTCCGTTGCACGGTCGATCTGCTGGGGGCTGGTCTGCCGGTTCATCGGGTTGCTGGTCTGGTAGTTGGCATTCTTCAGACTGTTATGCTGGTTCTCGTCCAGTTGCAGCCAGAGAAAAACGAGTTCGTTGGGTGAATTATTGAAATAGGTGACCGTTTCACTGCCGTTAAGTTGGAGGTTTTTCTCATCCAGTTCGCATTTGATATCATAATCGCAGCGTTGCTGCCAGTATTTTGGACCGGGCGCCCCGCT
>CAZEZE010000428.1:0-2512 GCA_964516445.1 uncultured Chitinophaga sp.
CGCACCTGGGTGGCACGCAGCGCCAATACGGGCATCAGTTGTTTTATCGATCCCTACGGGCGGGTGTACGATCCGCAGCCCTATAACACAAAGGCCGCCATCAAGCTTTCCATTGCCCGTGAAAACCGGACCACTTTCTTTGTGAAGAACGGGGATCTTCTTTCGAAGATCATGATCGGGCTGAGCGGGTTGTTCCTTGTTGTTGTGACGTACCGGAAAGTGAGAGACCGGTTTTTTAAGAAAGAGAAGTTGTGAGCCGCGAGCTACGAGCTGTGAGCCACGGGCAATATGCAAATTCTGCTTTATTAGAAATCTGTCAATTACGCAAACAGAAACCGTTGTAATTAATAAATTAGCGGAGTCCGCCATTCATGACTCACGATTCACGACTCACGATTCACCAATGACAACAACCCTTCAATATCAAAACAAAAAGATCACCTGCCGCACATTCGGCAACGGCAAACCCGTTTTGCTCCTTCACGGATTTGGCGAAGATGGGAATGTATGGAAGAACCAGGTTGAACATCTCAAAGACCGTTATTTCCTGATCGTACCGGACCTTCCGGGATCCGGCCAATCGGAAATGATCGATGATATGAGTATGGAGGGGATGGCGGAGTTGATGAAGTTTATATTGGCCTCTCTGCCCTCGAAAGGGGAGGCTTGTATCATCGGCCACAGCATGGGCGGTTACATCACCCTCGCTTTCGCTGACAAATATCCCGAGTGGCTTTCCGCATTCGGTCTTTTTCATTCATCCTCTTTTGCCGACAGCGATGAAAAAAAAGCTGCGCGCCGAAAAAGCATTGAATTCATCCGGCAGAATGGCGGCGCCGAGTTTCTGAAAACCGCTATACCAAATCTGTTTGCGGATCATTCTAAGGAACAGTTCCCAGGTATAATTGAGGAACTTGTCAAAAAAGGAGGCAATTTTTCCGACATGGCCCTCGTTTCATACTATGAGGCCATGATAAGCCGTCCGGACCGGTCGGTTGTACTTCAGGAAGCTGCTGTGCCAGTGCTCTTTATAATGGGAAAATACGATAATGCGGTACCTTTTGCCGATACCCTGAAGCAAAGCCATCTGTCTGAAAAATCGTACATTCACATCCTCCGAAAATCCGGTCATATGGGGATGTTGGAGGAACCAGGGGCCAGTAACCGTATTTTGGACAAATTTTTGCTGGAAATATGAACATAAGAAGCTGATGATCCTGTCAATGAAACGACTTTTACTCGCTATTTCTTCATTTCTTATCCTGTCGGCTGCCGCCGATGCCGCCCATATAAAGGGAGGTTTTTTCACTTATCGCTACCTGGGACCCGGTGCCGGCACCAATTTGCGATACCAGATCACGCTGACCGTTTACATGCTTTGCAACCCCTCACCCGGGCAGTTGAACGATCCGATCAATTTCACTTTTTTCAATGCCGCCAATAACCAGTACTTACAGGATGTAGCCGTTCCTATAACCAATCAATACCAGTTGAACAAGGTATACGATGAACCCTGCATATCGGGGGATGAAAGAGGTTGTTATTATGAGATCGTTGTCTATAACCTTGCAAGTATAGAATTACCCTCTACACCCGATGGATATATTGTTTCCTATCAAAGATGCTGCAGGATCGGGGGCATCGTGAACATTAGCAACAGCGGCAGTGTGGGAAATACATTTTCCACGAGGATCCCAGGAACCGCAATGGCACCGGGAGCCGAAACAAACAGCAGCCCCAATTTCCTTGTCAATGATACCGCGATCGTATGTCGTAACGCTTATTTCCAGTATTCTTTCCAGGCAACTGATCCCAATGCAGACAGCCTTTCTTATTCGTTTTGCGAAGCCTACCAGGGCGCAGACCAGGGAAACCCTGCGCCAGGCTCAGCAGCAAACCCACCCTATTTTCCAGTACCCTACATTTTACCGTATAGTGGCACGCGCCCGATGGGAACAGGAGTTACCATTAACCCTTTAACCGGCCTGATCAGTGGCATCGCGCCGGGTACAATAGGTCAATATATTATCTGTGTTTGTGTAAACGAATACAGGAACGGAGTCCTTATCGGTACCACGAGGAAGGAACTGCACGTCCAGGTGAATGATTGTAACCCCCTTCAGGCACTGCTGAATCCGAGAAACACGACCTGTGACGGATTTACTGTAAATTTTCAGAATGACGCACCGGGAAATCCGCCCGGCACAGAATACCTGTGGATCTTCGGCGATCCTGCCAGCGGCAGCGCGGATACTTCCCTGCTCCCCGCCCCCACACATACATTTTCTGATACTGGGGTATATACAGTCAAAATGAGAGTTTCACTACCGGGTGGTCTTTGTTCAGACAGTTCAACTCTCCAGGTAAGGGTCTTTCCCGGTTTTTTCCCGGGGTTTATTTACAACGGAGCCTGCTATCAGAATCCATTTAGTTTTACCGATACTACCAATACCCGTTACGGAGTGGTGGATAGCTGGCGATGGGATTTCGGAGAATTAACGCAACTCAATGA
>CAZEZE010000429.1:0-2510 GCA_964516445.1 uncultured Chitinophaga sp.
CTGATGGTCCCATGCCGCAAACAAAAGAGCACATCCTGCTGGCCCGCCAGGTGGGTGTACCCAAGATTGTGGTATTCATGAATAAAGTTGACCTTGTTGATGACCCTGAACTGCTGGAACTTGTTGAAATGGAGATCCGCGACCTGCTGACCTTTTACGGTTTCGATGGCGCAAATACCCCGATCATCAGGGGTTCCGCAACCGGTGCTCTTGCCGGAGATGAAAAATGGGTTAAAGGTGTGGAAGAACTGATGGAAGCTGTAGACTCTTACATTCCGCTGCCTCCCCGCCCCGTTGACCAGCCATTCCTGATGTCTGTGGAAGACGTATTCTCCATCACCGGTCGTGGTACAGTTGCCACCGGTCGTATCGAAAGAGGACGTATCAAAGTTGGTGAGCCTGTTGAGATCGTTGGCCTGATCGAGAAGCCGCTCGCCTCTACCTGCACAGGTGTGGAAATGTTCCGCAAACTGCTGGACGAAGGTGAAGCCGGAGACAATGCAGGTCTGTTGCTCCGCGGTATTGAAAAAACACAGATCCGCCGTGGTATGGTAATCGTAAAACCCGGTTCCATCACTCCGCATACAGAATTCAAATGTGAAGTATACGTACTGAGCAAGGAAGAAGGTGGCCGCCATACTCCTTTCTTCCAGAAATACCGTCCCCAGTTCTACTTCCGTACAACGGACGTTACCGGGGAGGTGGAACTGAATGCTGGTACTGAAATGGTTATGCCTGGTGATAACACTTCACTGACGGTGAAACTGATCCAGCCGATCGCGATGGAAAAAGGTTTGAAATTCGCGATCCGTGAGGGTGGCCGTACGGTGGGTGCAGGACAGGTAACGGAGATTTTGAAGTAAGCTGTTAGCTATTAGCGATTAGCTTTTAGCAAAAAGCTGAAGAAGATGATTATATTTGCATCATAAGAAACTAAAGGCTATTAGCTAACAGCTAATAGCTTTTAGCTTTCTACGGGCATAGTTCAATGGCAGAATAGCGGTCTCCAAAACCGTTGATGGGAGTTCGAATCTCTCTGCCCGTGCCGGAGAAAGGTTGAAGAGTTTAAAAGTTTAAGGTTTAATGTTGGCGTAATGATGCGGAGTTTCCGATCGCTTTTTAAACCCGGTATCGAAAAAACTTATGACCTTAAACCTGAAACATAAAACTGAATTAACATGAACAAGATCGTACACTATTTCAGGGATTCTTACAAGGAATTAAAAGACAAAGTCAGCTGGCCTACCTGGCCGCAGCTCCAGCAATCCACCATGATCGTACTGGCAGCCACTATCGTCATCACCTTTATTGTCCTGGCAATGGATTTTGTCATAGGTAACGGCCTGAAGTTTTTTTACAAACAACTTTTCTGATCGCGATGGAAGAAACTACAACAAATACGGAAAACGTTCAGCAACAGGAAACCAAGTGGTATGTCCTGCGCGTGGTGAGCGGTAAGGAAAAAAAGGTAAAAGAGTACCTGGACAAGGAAATTTCCCGTGGTGGCTGGGAACAGGTCAAACAGGTCTTCCTGCCCGTGGAAAAGGTTTACAAAGTGGCCAACGGAAAGAAGGTGATGCGGGAAAGGAATTATTATCCCGGTTACGTGATGATTGAGATTTCGAACGGGAAGCTCAATGATGACCTCCGGGATATCATAAAGAACACCACGAATGTCATCCATTTCCTGGGCAAGGAGAACCCGATCGCATTGCGTAAGGCGGAAGTGAACAAGATGCTGGGCAAGATGGACGAAATGGCCGAGTCCGGCGGGGTAAGCATGAGCGAGCCCTTCATTGTCGGGGAGACTATTAAGATCATCGAGGGACCGTTTAATGATTTTAACGGTGTGATTGAAGAGGTGAACGACGAGAAGAAGAAACTGAAGGTGACTGTAAAGATCTTCGGGCGTTCCACTCCTGTGGAATTGAATTATATGCAGGTTGAAAAGATCAGTTAAGGTATTGAAATACATAATATTACAAAGCCATACTTTTCCAGGATGGCTTTTTTTGTTGCAATTTTCCAAATCTCTTTGATGATCACTGGTAACCCTTTATCTTTGCACCCCCAATTAGTTCTTTAGTAATTCCGTTAAACCGGAAATGAGGAGTTTGGGAGACTTAGTATCCGCCAGCTGGCGGAGAAAGGTCGATTGAACCAATAAATCAAAAAGAAATGGCAAAAGAAGTAAGCGGCTTTGTAAAGCTGCAATGTAAAGGCGGACAGGCTAATCCTGCACCTCCGATCGGTCCGGCGCTGGGTTCCAAGGGTATCAACATCATGGAATTCTGCAAACAATTCAATGCAAGAACACAGGACAAACAAGGCAAAGTTCTCCCGGTATTAATCACAGTATATACAGACAAGAGTTTTGATTTTATTATCAAAACACCGCCGGCTGCCGTTCAGCTTATGGAAGCCGCAAAAATTCAGTCGGGTTCCAAAGAAAGTAACCGCAACAAAGTGGGTAAAGTAAACTGGAACCAGGTTGAGGCCATAGCCAAAGA
>CAZEZE010000430.1:0-2503 GCA_964516445.1 uncultured Chitinophaga sp.
CTCATCTTCGGCGCAGACGGCGCCTTCTCCGCAACCCGACTCCAGCACCAGTTGCAGCATGATACATTCAACTACAGCCAGTATTATATTGATTGCGGGTACAAGGAATTAACCATCCCACCCACCGCTACAGGTGATTTTGCCATGGAAGTAAATGCACTGCATATCTGGCCAAGAAAGGAGTATATGCTGATCGCCTTGCCCAATCTGGATAAAACATTTACCTGCACTTTATTCTTCCCTTTTGAGGGGGAAGCTTCGTTTGAAAAACTTACAACAAGGGAAAGCGTAAAGGCTTTTTTTGAAAAAACGTTCCCGGATGCCGTTCCGCTGATGACGGATTATCTCAATGAATTCTTTACCAACCCGACTTCTTCGCTGGTCACGGTAAAATGTTTTCCCTGGATCCGGGAAGATAAATTCGCCCTGATCGGGGATGCGGCACATGCGATCGTTCCTTTCTTCGGGCAGGGCATGAACTGCGGGTTTGAGGATTGCCGGGTACTGGATGAACTGCTTGAAAAATACGGGGAGGACTGGATTAGGATCCTGCAACAGTATCAAACACTCCGCAAACCGGATGGGGATGCCATCGCAGACCTGGCCATCAATAATTTCACTGAGATGCGGGAACGAACGGCCGATCCAAAATTCCTCCTTCAGAAAAAGATCGAGGCCAGGCTCCATGAAAAATTTCCCGATCAATGGATACCGGCCTATTCGCAGGTTACTTTCAGTCCGCAGATCCGCTATTCGGAAGCCCTGCAACGCGGGTTAAAGCAAGAGGCTATCATGCGGGAAGTCATGGAGCTGCCGGGGATTGCTGATAAGTGGGATAGTGCTGAGGTTGAAAAGTTGATTCTTGGAAGGGTCGCAGTTAACCAATTAACTTCGCCCCTATGACAAGGGCCCAACTAATTGATCAGATCCGCCGAAAGAAATCCTACCTCTGCGTTGGACTGGATACCGACGTTACTAAAATCCCTCCTCATCTTTTATCCGGTTCAGATCCGGTATTTGCTTTCAATAAAGCCATCATCGATGCCACAAAGGATCTCTGTGTAAGCTATAAGATCAACACCGCTTTTTACGAAGCCCTGGGTGTAAAAGGCTGGGAGGCGATGGAGAAGACCGTTCAATATATTGGTGATGAGCATTTCAAAATCGCGGATGCAAAAAGGGGTGATATCGGCAATACATCCGACCAGTATGCGAAAGCTTTTTTTGAAACGATGCCTTTTGATGCGGTAACCGTGGCTCCTTATATGGGGGAAGACAGTGTAAAGCCATTTTTGCAATACAAAGAAAAATGGGCCATTGTACTCGGACTTACCTCCAATAAAGGTGCGGCGGATTTTGAAATGCAGCAGGCGGGGGGTGGGCTGTTATATGAGAAGGTATTGAAAACTGTTTCTTCCTGGGGGTCACCGGAAAACTTAATGTTTGTGATCGGGGCCACACAGGCGGATTCTTTTATCAATATCAGGAAGCTGGTCCCCGATCATTTTTTCCTCGTTCCCGGTGTGGGTGCGCAGGGCGGCAGCCTGAAAGAGATCTCGCAGAAAACAATGACAAAGGATTGCGGTCTCCTGGTAAACTCCAGCCGGGCAATTATTTATGCATCCGGCAATATGAATTTTGCGGAAAGGGCCAGGGAGGAAGCCTTCCTGATACAAAAAGAGATGAACGAATTTCTTGACCAGGCAATTTAATGATCGTCCTTATCCGGTTTTCCCGGTTTGAAACTTCCTATAGGTGTACTGTACCAGGGAACAATATCGAAAATAAAAACACCGGCAGCGACTGAAGGATCCGTTTTTACATAGGCTTCCGCCTCTTCTTTACTGGCACAGTCAAGAATAAAAAGCCCCCTCCAGGTAAAATCATTTTTTCCGAAAGGCCCGGCGGCTTTTAGTATGCCATCCTTGTATAATCTTTCCATATTCGCGAAATGCCCCTTGAAAATAATACTGCGTTCCGCAGAATCGGTAATCACTTTATCCGCGGGTCCGGTTTTTAGCACCACCATCCAGAATTGCCTGATCCCGGGTTCCTTATTCTTGCCCTCCTGTGAAAAAACTGCGGAAGATGCGATAATCAGCAGCCAAAATAAAAACAGGGATTCTCTTTTCATTTTTTTCACAATATATCCAATTTGTCAGCTGGTTCCTACCGGAAAAGAGCAACGGGCTATTCTTCCATATAATTTACCTTTGCACCTCATTGAAATACATTATGTCAGAAGAACGCAGCCTTAATTTTCTCGAAGAGATCATCGATCAACACCTGAAGGAAGGAAAGTATAAAAGTATCGTTACCCGTTTCCCGCCGGAACCGAACGGTTATCTCCATATCGGTCATGCCAGCAGCATCTGCCTCAATTTCGGCCTGACAAAAACATTCCCGGGCTATACCAACCTCCGTTTCGATGATACCAACCCGGAGACCGAAGAAACGGAATATGTCGAAAGCATAAAGGAAGATGTTCGCTGGCTGGGTTTTG
>CAZEZE010000431.1:0-2492 GCA_964516445.1 uncultured Chitinophaga sp.
GGTTCTACGGCAATTTTGACCGGGAAGGCCGCTACTACAATTATGTAATGCGGAAAGTCATGAATGACACCATTTTCCTGCTTTGCCTGCCGGATGACAACAGGACAGCATTACAGGAAGCAAAGATCCTGGCAGGTTTAAATGCCACCGATAAGGACCCGGCCCTTCCCGCAGAAAAGGGCAGTTCGCATAGTGCAAAAGGCCAGCATTACCTGACGGAATACTGTCAGCAGTTCCCGGGTTTTGAATGGAACAATGATCCTGCCTTTTTGCGGGCATGGAGTGAAATAAGGTATATGCAGTTGACCTCCTGTTTTATTGAATCACCGGACAAACCACCACTGGACGGATGCAGCATTAAATCACTGCGGCTCAGGAATGAAGTCTGCAGGAAGTACCGGGGAGCATTCAGAACGTTTTATTCGAAAACGGGCTGCATGAACCGGAAACAGAAGAGCGGCCCCGGTGAATCCATATTCAGTACAGGAACCGTTAACTACATCAACAATGAAACAAAAAAATATTTATTGGATGCCTGCCGTTGTATTCTCGCTGCTGGCATTCATACAACCGGTTTCGGGTCAAACCGATATCGATGGTATCATGATGGAAAAAAATGCCTTTTGCGTGGGCCCGATGACCGGCTACAGCAGCTGGAAAAACTATTGGGAAGGAACATTGAAAAGAGATAATGCGAACCTGGGGAGGGTTTCCAATACTATGTACAGTATGATGGGAAACTACGGGATCACCAGTAAGATCAATGTCATGTTCTCGCTGCCCTATATAAAAAGCAAGGCTTCAGCCGGGCAACTGACAGGCCTGAAAGGGCTCCAGGATCTTTCCTTCTGGGTAAAGTGGAAAGCTTACAGTAAGAAAATAGGACAGGGCAGGCTTTCCCTTTTCGCAACAGGCGGTTTTTCATTTCCCGTTTCTGATTATACGGCCGATCTTTTGCCTATGTCGATCGGGCTTGAAAGCAGGAATCTTTCTCTCCGGGGTATGGCCGATTACCAGCGGGGAAGCTGGTTCGGCACGGTCTCCGGTACCTATGTAAGGAGAAGCAATATCACCATTGACAGGGAAGCCTATTATACCACGGAGATGCATTACAGCAACGAAGTGGAAATGCCGGATGTCGCAACTTTCAATGTAAGGGCAGGCTACAGGGACAAAGGCCTGGTAGCCGAAGCATTCTTCGATAATATGACCACACTCGGTGGTTTTGATATGACCCGGAACAACATGCCATTCCCTTCCAATAAGATGAATGCCAGCCGTACCGGGTTCAATTTTAAATATGAAATGCCTTTTCACAGGAACCTCTCGCTAACCGGGAACGCCTTCACAACAGTGGCAGGCCGTAATATGGGACAGGCCAGCGGGTTCAACATCGGGGTTTTCTATGTGATCGATTTCTCAAGGAAAGAAAAAACCAACTCTGAAAAGTCAAAAAATTAAAACAATGAAAAAGCTATATATCTATATACTCATCCTGTTCGGAACATTGACCCACTCCTGTTCAAAGGAGATCACCGAGTCGAACCTGGAATACCCGGCCCTGCAACCAATTTCACAGGACATCAATGCGGGTACCTGGCGGCCTGTATTACTGACGGGGCCGGCAGAATTTCCGGTTGCGGCCCCGGGGGCAGTAACCTCCCCGGACTATATCATTCAAATTAATGAGATCAAAAGTTTCCAGGCTAACCTTTCCGGTACAGAAAGGAACAGTGTACAATACTGGAGTGCCGGGGCCGTACTCCGGTGGAATGAGATCCTGCGGGAACTGGTGGCCAAGCATAACTTGCCTCCGTATCAGAATCCGGACGGCACTTATCCCATACCCAGTCCTAATAACCCGCTTGCTTACCCGCAATTCCCATTCGCCAATCCGCCCTATGCAGCCAGGGCTTACGCATATGTAGCCGCCGCGCAATATGACGCCCTGGTAGCCGCCTGGCATTATAAAAAGTTGTATAACCGTGCAGCGCCATATGCTGTTGATCCCGCCATACAGGTGCTGATCCCCCGGTCCGACCTGCCTTCTTATCCTTCCGAAGACGCTACGGTAATAGGGGTGACCACCGAATTATTGAAACTGCTTTTCCCTGGAGACCAGGATTTCATTCAGCAAAAAGCAGACGAACATAAAAGGGCCAGGATCATTGCCGGGGCCAATGTCCGCAGCGACCTGGAAGCAGGTGAGGCACTGGGAAGACAAGTGGCACAAAAATTCATTACCCGCGCCCGGGGAGACAGGGCCGGGGCCGCAGTGGGCACACCTGCAATCTGGACACAATTTGAAACGGATTGTATGGCAAGGAATGAAATGCCATGGATGAGCCTGGAGTCACCCAAACGTCCGCCCATGCTGCCTTTGTTCGGACGGGTAAAAACATTTTTGTTTGACTCCCTGACCATGGTAACGAGTATTCGTCCGCCCGCGCCACCGTCCACCTCTTCGCAAAAATTCAGAGAGGAGACTAATG
>CAZEZE010000432.1:0-2479 GCA_964516445.1 uncultured Chitinophaga sp.
GCGGGAGCCGAGAAGGTCAGCATTCACAGCCATTTCTTCCCCGGTGCGAATACCCAGGGATAACACGACCTTGCAGCATCCCCAGATCATTAATCTTTATCCTTGTGGCGAAGGTGCAGGTTATGCAGGCGGTATCGTCAGCGCCGCAATGGATGGAGAGCGTGTTGCGGGGCAAATCACCGCCGTTTATGGTCAGGTCACGCCCTGACAATGCATTTCACCCTGTCAAACCCGCCATTTACCGTTTTTCAAAGCTGAATCCGGCAGGAGAACTAATTTTGACCCACAATTACCTGATATGACCATACTGGAACTTAAAAACCTGAAAAAATATTTCTCTTCCCAGAAAGCGGTGGATGATATCAGCCTCCAAGTGGAAAAGGGACAGATATTCGGCCTGCTCGGACCCAATGGCGCCGGCAAGACCACCCTGATCCGGATGATCACCGGGATCTTTTATCCCGACGAAGGAGAGATCATCTTCGACGGAAAGAAATTCGACCCGGTCAATGATGTTTCCGGGATCGGTTATATGCCGGAAGAAAGAGGATTATATAAAAAGATGAAGATCGGCGAACAAACCCTTTACCTGGCCCAGTTAAAGGGACTGAGCCGTTCCGATGCCATGGCACGGATCAGGGAATGGTTCGTGAAATTTGAAATGGAGACCTGGTGGAACAAAAAAGTGGAGGACCTTTCCAAAGGGATGAGCCAGAAACTGCAGTTCGTGACCACTATCATCCACCATCCCAAACTGATCATACTCGATGAACCTTTCAGCGGCCTCGATCCGGTGAACAGCAACCTGATCAAGGACGAGATCTTTAAACTGGCCCAGGGCGGATCCACGATCATCTTCAGTACCCACCGTATGGAACAGGTGGAGGAGATTTGCGATCATATCGTACTGGTGAATAAAGGAAAGAAAATACTCGACGGAACCGTTGCGGCGGTAAAACAGGATTTCAAGGAGAATCTTTATAGTATCGGAACGGAACAACCGATCCCTGGGCACCAGGGGTCCGCTCCCTTTGAAATAGTCGGGACAAAGAACCAGTCGCAGATCGTAAAGATCGCGGAAGGACGTTCCCCGAATGATGTATTGCAATACCTGCTGGGCCAGGGTGTACAGGTGCATGCTTTCAACGAGATCCTTCCTTCGTTGAATGACATTTTCATCAAACTGGTGGAAGGCACATCCAAAGCCCGCCAGTTCCAGGCTGTTTGATCTTCAACCACAAAATTACCGTCATGAATAAAATATGGCTGATCATAAAAAGAGAATACCTGACCAGGGTCCGGAAAAAGACCTTTATCATCGGTACGCTCCTGTTTCCCATTCTTTACCTGTTACTGATTTTCGGGACCGGGTACATTGCTGAAAAATCAAGGCAGAACCTGAAGATCGCCGTTGCTGATTCTTCCGGGTTGTTCACCCAAAAAGCCCTCGATCTTCAAAATGCCGCGGATAACAGCTCCACCCTAACCCTCGTAAAAAGTAACGGTGGCGCTTTTGATTACGATGCCGCAGGCTATGATGGATATATAACCATTCCTGCCCTGAGCTGGGAGATAGCCGATCCGAGTAAACTGGTATTAAAGACAAGAAAATCCTATGGCGCAGGTTCGTCCGCCCAGGTGGAAGCGAAGCTGAACAGGCTCTGGGATGAGATCAAGAATGAAAAGTTGGGGATCGATGCCGCCAAGCGCCAGGTGCTGGCCCTGAACAGGATCAGCTTGCGTTCCGTGAATGAAACCGATGAGAAAGTGGATGCCCGTCTTTCCAACGGGATCGGCATGGCCTGCGGCTTCCTTATTTATTTCATCATCCTCATTTATGGTTCCCAGGTGATGATGGGTGTGATGGAAGAAAAGACCAACAGGATCGCCGAGATCATCGTTTCCTCCGTAAAACCTTTCCAGATGATGCTCGGGAAGATCATTGGTATCGGGCTGGTGGCGCTGACGCAGTTCCTGCTCTGGATCGCGTTTGTCTTTATAATATATAATGTAACCGCGGGCCTGACCAGCAGCAGCGGAGGTGCGGCCAACCAGATCGTTGGCAGTATCCAGCAAATATTCACCAGCGTAAACCTTCCGTTCACCCTTATCTGTTTTGCCTTTTACTTCCTGGGCGGTTTCTTTTTCTATTCTTCCATTTACGGCGCGATAGGCAGCGCCATCAATGAAGATGTGAGGGAAGCGCAGGCACTGAGCTTCCCGGTCACCATGCTGGTGATCATTTCCATCGTCCTTATGACCACGGCGGCGAATGATCCCAATGGTCCCATTGCCTTTTGGGCCAGTATCATTCCCTTTAGTTCCCCTATTGTCATGATGGCAAGGGTGCCCTATGGCGTACCCGGCACGGTTCCCTGGTGGCAACTCGGACTGAGCATGGGCCTGCTCGTGGCGGGTTTCATCTTCACCACCTGGTTCGCGGCCAAGATCTACCGGACGGGTATCCTGATGTACGGGA
>CAZEZE010000433.1:0-2476 GCA_964516445.1 uncultured Chitinophaga sp.
TTTGTCTATTGTCTATTGCCTATTGTCCATTGCCTATTACCTTCCAAACTAAAACCCCTTCTTATCCTCCTCCGGCATTTTCGCCTTGATATAGTCCACCAGTTGCTGCAATCCCGCATCCGCCGGAGCCGCTTTTGATTTCTTAACCTTATCAGCAAGAATACCTTTCAGGATCATGCCATTGATAAAGGGGCTCGTCTGACTCTGGAAGGCTTCCGGGATCGCATCCCTGAATTTCACGATCTCATCAATACCCCATTTGATCTTGTCCGGATTTTTAATGGCAGAAAGGTAGGTACTCAACCCGTTCAGCGCCTCGAATTTGCCCTGGCTCAGCGGCATTTTTGCAAAATCACCGATGATCTTGTCAGCCATACTTTCATCACCGGATTTGAGCATCTCGTTCATCAGCACATCCCTCAATGCTCCTTTCGCGGGTTTGTCAGACATTTGTTTTACTATGGTAGCGGCTGTGGCCGGATCCACGTTCATCAGCGCCGTCAGCGCAAAACCGGCGATCGTATAAGAGGAATCGTTAACGGCCGATTTAAAGAAAGAGGCATACTCGCTCTTCTTATATTCACCGAGTTTCTGGATGGCGCTGGCTCTTACGGTGGCATAGGGATCGTTCTTTGCAAGGTTCAGCAGGATGGGTTCTGCAGCATTCTTAAGTGCTTCGTTCCTGAGATCGATCTTGCTGATGGCAAGTTGCCGCAATCCTTTGAATTTATCGTTGAGCGCCGTTTTGAGCAGTTCTGCGGCTTTGGGCTCACTCACATTTTTTCCCGCAACTTCAATAGCCTCATACCGGTCCACATAATTGCCGGCATACTTATACTGGTGGATATAGTTGTCAATGGTCTTCACACCTTTCTTCGACCAGAGCAGGACTTTATCCCCGTCAACATTGATCAGGTCTGGTCTCTTTGCATAACTGAACGTGAAACTGTCGGCCGCGTTCGATGCCCATACATTATGTCTTGTTTTTGCGGCGCCATTATAAATATCAATGGCAACCGGGAGCCGGAATAGTTTGCCTGTTTTCTGTGTCTGCCTGATCACCACCGTTGCCTTGCCGGCAGCATCATCATATAGATATTCTGTTTCCACCACCGGGTGGCCGCTGCCAAAATACCATTGATTAAAGAACCAGTTCAGGTCACGGCCGGTCACTTCTTCAAAAGCAAGTCGCAACTGGTGGGCCTCGGCGGATTTGAATTTATTCGTGGTCAGGTAAAGATTCAGCGCTTTGAAAAAAGCACTGTCGCCGACATAATTGCGCAGCATGTGCAGGATACGGCCGCCCTTCTGGTAGCTGACGGCATCGAACATATCTTCCTTATCCGCGTAAAAGAACCTGACAAGATCCTTTTTCTCACTTCCGCTTCCCAGGTAACCCAGCAGGCCATTGTAATTCTCGGCGTCACCCGCATCCTTCCCGTATTTGTATTCTTCCCAGAGTGTCTGGCTGTAATCGGCAAAGGATTCATTCACGGTCAGGTTACTCCAGCTTTCAGTGGTCACATAATCCCCGAACCACTGGTGAAAGAGTTCGTGCGCGATGACGGATTCCCAGCCATTTCCGTCAACCAGTTCCCGGGCATCCCGCTGCGCCACATCCGAATGCAGGGTGGCCGTGGTGTTTTCCATGGCGCCGGAGATATAATCACGGCCCGTGATCTGCGCATATTTGGCCCAGGGGAATTCAACCCCGGTCACTTTGGAGAAAAAGGTCATCATTTCCGGGGTCAGGCCGAATATCTTTCGGGCCACCGATGCATATTCCGGTTCCACATAGTAGCTTACTTCTTTTCCTTTCCAGGTATCTTTTATCACGGCATAATTACCAACACCCACAAAGAAAAGGTAAGGGGCGTGGGGGAGGTCCATCTTCCAGTAATCGGTCCTTGTTCCGTCGGCGTTCTTCTTTTGTGAAACCAGTTTGCCATTGGAGAGTGTTACATATTTATTGTCGACGGTCAGGGTCAGTTCCTGCGTGGTCTTCTGATTGGTCTTGTCGATCGTCGGAAACCAGGCGGAATTGGATTCGGTTTCGCCCTGGGTCCATATCTGCGTGGGTTTATCTTTTTCCTCACCGCGCGGGTTGATGAAATACATTCCCTTCATACCCAGCAGGGAACCCTGGCTGTATTTTGCCTCGAATTCATCGGGCTTCGCCGTGTACTCAATATAGATGGTATAACTTTCGGAGTTTCGGTAGGTCCTGTCCAGTTTGATCCTCAGGTTCCAGTCGTCATATTCGTATTTCAGCGGGAGTTGCTGTTTGCCTTTCACTACGGCAACTTTTTGGAATTCCATTCCCTTTGCATCCAGGTTCAATGAATCGGTCGGGTAAAAATGCGGTTTCAGGGTGATCCAGGCTTTTCCGTACAGGTGAGCCTTGTTGAAATCAGGCTTTAACTCCAGTTTGGTATGCACGAGGTTGTTGATCCTGGCAGGGGTTTCCCGGTAATTC
>CAZEZE010000434.1:0-2472 GCA_964516445.1 uncultured Chitinophaga sp.
CGTATCAAATACGGGTATTGAACCATGCAAATAATAGGAAGTAATACTCCGCGAATGACCTAAAGCCCCTCCTTTGGAGGGGTTTGGGGAGGCCTCAGTTCCAAGCTCCAAAGAAGCTCCAAACAAAAAATCAAAAAAAGCCTCCGCACTCAAATCATTCCTTCACTTAATACCACTGCGTACTATAGAGCGGATGTTAAACCCTTGCAATTAATAGGTAACACTAAATTGTAAATAACCTATAGCCCCCTTTAGGGGATGGGGGGTCTGAACCTTTGCAAATAATAGGAAACATTACTCCGTGAGCGACCTAAAGTCCCCCCTTGTGGGGTCCCGATAGCTATCGGGATAGGTGGGCTGGAACCAAGAACCGAAGCTCCTCCGAAGTAGTCCTTTGGACAAGAACCGAAGATCCTTCAAGTAAGGGTAATGAACCTTTGCAAAAAATGGGAAACATTAATCTGTGAGCGACCTGAATTCCCCCCTTGTGGGGGTCCCGATAGCAATCGGGATAGGGGGGCCACTTTTTTGCATCAAGGCAAAAAAGTAAACACGCAAATACAAAACAAGTGAAACCCCAAAAAAGAATTATTTTGCCAATATGCCTGGCACAGAAACTTTCATCCACCCCACCGCCGTCATCGACCCCGGCGCCCAAATCGGCGCCGGCACCCGCATCTGGCATTTCTGCCACCTCATGCCAAATAGCAGGGTGGGAGAAAACTGCATACTCGGTCAGAATGTATTCATAGATAACAATGCAATTGTCGGCAATGGCGTGAAGATCCAGAACAATGTATCGGTGTACAACGGAGTGGTGATCGAAGACGATGCCTTCATCGGCCCCTCCGTGGTATTCACAAATGTTATCAACCCCCGCAGTTTCATTGAGCGAAAAACAGAATTTAAAAAAACCCTGGTCAGGAAAGGTGCCAGCATTGGCGCCAATGCTACTATAATTTGCGGAGTAGAGATCGGCTCTTATGCCATGGTCGGGGCCGGGGCCGTGGTCACCGAATCAATACCGGATCATGCGCTGGTATTGGGAAATCCTGCACGCCAGACAGGCTGGGTAAGCGCCGCGGGACAAAAACTGGACTTTGATCCTGAGGGGATTGCAAAATGCCCCGAAACAGGGAGAACTTACAAACTACAGTATAATCGTATTTCTCCGCTCAAATAGTTATCAACTGGTGGGAATAATTCATTCATAATTAGCGTATTTTAGCTTTCTTCCACTCCCATTCTTCACTTATATTTGCTCCCGGAATGCAAAATTACCACTGGTAAAAATGCTGTTGATAAATTATTGATTGATAATCAGTCACTTATGTTTTAAACTTGTGACTGACATGGCGAAGCTCTGCATGAAAAATTCTACTCCGGTTAAAAAATGGCTGGCCGTTTATACCCGCCCCAGGTGGGAAAAAAAGGTGAACCATCTCCTCACAGAAAAAGGACTGGAATGCTATTGCCCGCTCAATAAGGTAAGAAGGAAATGGAGCGACCGGATAAAAACAGTGGAGGAACCCTTGTTCAAATCATACGTATTCGTAAGAGTTAGTGATGATGATAAGTCGGCCGTGCGGATGACCAGCGGTGCTATCAACTTTGTGTACTGGAACGGGAAACCTGCCGTGATAAAAGAAAAAGAGATCATTGCCATTAAGCGTTTTCTGAATGAGTATGAGAATGTGGAAGCCAGGCCCGCTGATATCAAACTGAAACAACGGGTGCGGATCACCAATGGCACACTGATGGACCAGGAAGGAGAAGTGCTGGACATCCGTCACCGTGTGGCCAAAGTGGCGATCGACAGCCTGGGGTATATTTTAATCGCCTATATTGACCGAACTAAATTAACTTCGGCACAGCCTTTTAAAACCCAATCCTGACCGGATCACGGCTGTAAAACCATTACCGTATTAAAGTCCTGTCAATGAAATTCACCCGTTTCATTTTCCTGCTTGCCCTTCCCCTGTATTTTCTTTCCTGCAAGCCCCAGCAAAAGATGATCAATTACCTGGAAAATGTAAATGATTCCACAGGTAAGGGAGATGTGAAATCCCCGGACCTGGTCATCCAGAAGAATGACCTCCTTTCTATCCAGATCTACAGCCTGAGCACCAAACCCGAGGTTTCCGATGCGATCTATAACCAGCCGGCGGTTGCCGGATCGGGTTCCGCCAGCGGTGCGGGATACCTGGTGGATAATAACGGGGATATCATTCATCACCGTTTGGGTGTGATACATGCCGAAGGACTTACCAAACAACAACTGTCTGATGAGATAAAAAAAAGGCTTACCGTACCGGTAGAGCTGCTCAAAGACCCAACAGTGGTGATCAGGCTGCAGAATTTTAAAGTAACGGTGCTTGGACAGGTCTCCCGGCAGGGCCCGATCAATGTCCCCGGTGAGAAAATGACCATCCTCGAGGCCATTGGCCTGGCGGGCGGGATCGATGATTTTGG
>CAZEZE010000435.1:0-2467 GCA_964516445.1 uncultured Chitinophaga sp.
AAGGAAATCCCCGCCGCAGTCCAGGATCCTTTTCCTCATGGCTGTGATGATCTGAGGCAGTTTATTGGTGCCGATATGCGGGTGTGCTTCGTAAAGGATACTTTCATCTGCGCCAAAATGGACAAACAGGTTCAGTACCCGGCTGATATCACCCCGTTTGCTGCTGCGGGTATAGAGTTTACCATCGCTGTAAGTGCCAGCGCCGCCTTCTCCGAAGCAATAATTGCTTTCGGGGTTCACTTCCCCTTCTTTATTCAGTATAGCAAGGTCCCTTCTCCGGGCTCTGACGTCCTTGCCACGCTCCAGGAGAATGGGTTTGATCCCCGATTCGATCAGTTTCAGCGCAGCAAACAGTCCTGCGGGGCCTGCACCGATGATAATGACTCTTTTTGCAGCTTTTTGTACATCCCGGAAACCGAATGTTATCAATTCTCTTGATTGCAGGGGTTCATTAATGAATGCCCTTACGGAAAGATTCACCCATGCTTGCTTCCCCCTGGCATCAATGGAATGTTTCAGGATGTGAAATCCGGTCACCGCGCTTTCCTGCACGGCCTCTGTTGTGGCGATATAGCCTTTTACAATGGATTCAGATGCGGCTTCCGACGGAAGAAGTTTAAAAGCAAAGGTCTTTTGCATGGTCAGGTATTTATCCTGAAAAAGGTTGAAACGGGTTCCGGCTCAGGCCGGTAAGAGGCCTTATGATACTACAAATATTTCGATGTACCAAAAATCAATGGCCGGAAAAAACGTAAAAATTTTCCCTCTGAAATGAAATAAAACGGGAAATGTTTTTGAATCAAAAACAAAATTGGTATACCTTCAAAGGACCACCTGCTATGCGAAAAAATCCGTTTGCCATACCTCTTATTTTCCTGTTCTTTCTTACAGGGTTTTCCTGCAACACAATATACCAAAGCAATTCCGTTGCCTATACCAGTTACCGGGTTACCGATGCACAGGCAAAGGATTCAACCGCCCTTGCTTTGTTGCGTCCCTATAGTGAAGAAGTTAATAAGACCATGAATGATGTGGTGGGTATCGCCGATATCAGTCTCGATAAAAAACAACCCGAATCTACCCTCGGTAATTTCCTCGCGGATGCTTTTTTTACGATGGCAGCAGAGAAGTACGACACAGAAGTGGATGTTGCTTTCTTGAATTTTGGCGGCATGCGGTTGACGCAATTGCCGGCCGGGCCTGTTACTACGGGAAAGATATTTGAACTCATGCCTTTTGATAATTTACTCATCCTGCAAAAACTCAAAGGCGATGTGCTGCAGGAATTTTTGGACCTGATTGCAGCAAGGGGCGGATGGCCGGTTGCAGGTATCAGCATGCAGATAAAAGATAAGAAAGCGGTGAATGTTATGATCGGCGGTAAGCCGCTTGATCGTAATGCCATTTATACGACCGTTAATTCCGACTTCCTCGCAAATGGAGGAGACAACGCGGATATGCTCCGGAATGTACCACAGATCGCCAACGGTTATCTGATGAGGGATGCCATCTTCGATTATATCAAAAAATTAAAAGGACAGGGTAAAAATATCAGTGCCGTTATTGAAAACAGGGTTAGTAATGCTCAATAGAAAAAAATTCATCAGGCAGGCGGCCTTATCGGCCGGGGCTGTATTGGCAGGGCCTTCCATTTTGGAGGCGGCTGGATACCTGAGCCCTTTGAAACTGACCGTTTTACACACCAATGATACACATAGCCGGCTGGAAGCTTTCCCGATGGACGGGGGCCGTAACCAGGGGCTGGGTGGGATCGCCGGGAGGGCTCAACTGATCAATAAAATACGCTCGGAAGAAGAGCATGTTTTGCTCCTGGATGCCGGCGATATTTTCCAGGGCACTCCCTATTTCAATATCTATAAAGGGGAGCCGGAAATAAAGGCCATGTCGGCGATGCGGTATGATGCCTGCACGATCGGCAACCATGATTTTGATGCCGGTATGGAAAACCTGGCAACGCAATTAACGAAGCATGCCAATTTTCCGATGCTGGTATGCAATTATGATTTCAACGGCACACCGATGGAATATAAAACGCAACCGTATAAAACTTTCAAAAAAGGAAAATTAAAGATCGGGGTGTTTGGGGTAAGCATTGAAGGCAGGGGTTTGATACCAGACGGTTTATTTGGTGCCACCAAATACCTCGACCCGGTGCAGCGTGCAAACGAAACGGCTGACCATTTAAAACGAATTGAAAATTGTGATATGATCATTTGTTTGTCGCACCTCGGCAACAAATACCAGGATAACAAAGTGAGTGATGAAGTGCTGGCAAAGGAATCGGAGAGCATCGACCTTATCATCGGTGGTCATACCCACACTTTCCTCGACAACCCGCTTGTGTATAAGAACAAAAAGGGGAATGATATTGTGGTGAACCAGGTAGGCTGGGCGGGCATAATTTTAGGGCGGTTGGATTTTGAATTTTCCAAATTTTCAGGTAAAA
>CAZEZE010000436.1:0-2455 GCA_964516445.1 uncultured Chitinophaga sp.
TGCGCATGGCGATGGCCGCGTTGCCGGCCCCGCGGAAAATACCGTTGATCAGGAACAAAAGAATGATCACCACGCTGCCACCCAGCATGATGCGTGTGAATACGGTTCCTTCTTTTACCACTTCTTCGGTGGCGCCCATCAGCCGGAGAATATCCGGCGCGAAGATGAGCCCGGCCACGCTGATGAAGACCGTTGCAATCAAAGACATGATGAGCGCCTGCATACCCGCATGGGCCGCCGCGCCAGGATTCTTTTCGCCTACCCTCCGGGCCACCATGGCCGTGGCCGCCGTACTTAAACCGATGGCCAGCGAATACACGATGGTGATGACTGCTTCTGTCAACCCGACGGTTTGCGTGGCATTGGAACCCAGTTTGCTGACAAAAAAGATATCGACGATTGCAAATACGCTTTCCAGGCTCAGCTCCAGGATCATGGGTATGGCCAGCAACACGATGGCGGCCCTGATACTGCCCTGTGTATAATCATACTCGCCGCCCCGCAGCGATTGTTTGATCAGTGAAAAGAAATAGGATAACCTGTTGGTTTTTGTTTCCTGCGACATGAGTGAAAAAATTTGATTCGGGTGACGGTTTGCACCGCCAGCCTTTATGATGAAAATAATTTAATTACTGGTTAAAAACAGCGTTGAAAGCTGTAAAGAGAACGGAAGAAAATAATGAGCCCGGGGGTTCCGTTAGCAGCACACCGGGTAAAATGGGAACTTCATATTCGTTGATTGAGCAGGCAAATATAGGAACTGCACCTTCAATACTGAAATAACAAATGAATAAACTGCAGATTTTGGGGGATGAACGGTCCCCAGTCCTGCAGTCTTGCAGCCGGGCAGTAAGCAGTCGGCAGTCTTGCAGTAAGCAGTCTGCAACCGAACATCCCCGTCATCCCGAGGAAGGAGGGATCTCACCTTTTTGGGATCGTTGTTGTTTTTGAAGAGATGCGAGTGGTAGGGTATCAGTACCCTATAACCTGCTTCAGCTTTCCCCACAACTCATTATCAAAACTGGATACCGCCAGCATGGGATTGCCGGCCGAATCGCCCATACGGATCACCACGATCTTCTGCGAGGGGACTACATAGATCTTCTGGTCGTTCTTGCCCAGGGCAGCATACATATCCGGGGGCGCGTTGGGCATCAACATACCGTTGAATACCAGTTGCAGACCCGGCAGCATATAGGTTGCTTTACCATTCAGCCAGGTGAGATAGCCATAGGAGAGATTGAAATTCTGCGAAGTGTTTGCCTGGGCGTTGAAAAAATTCGTATCTGCCGCGATAACGGTTTGGTCCCATTTGCCTTTGTTAAGTAACAGTAAGCCAAATCTTGCCATACTCCTGGGGTTGCTGTAATAGACATTATTGTAACCTGTACCCCGGAACCAGAAACCATTCATGCCGATCCGGTCGCGGATCTTCTGCTGAAAATAAGTATTGTAACCGGCACCGCTGGCGGCTTCCACAACTTTGTCGAGTACGGTATAAGGGGCATTATGATAGGCCCAGCGTGTACCGGCATCGGCTTTATATTGCAAACAGGAAGGAAGGGTGCAGTCATTATCGGGTACATTGTCATCCAGCCCTGTGGTCATTGTCAACTGGTGCCGCACGGTGATCAGGTCCTCTTTGGCAGGAGCAAGGGAGGTCCAGCCGGCGCCGAGATAAGCGGACGTTTTGTTATTGATGTTCAGTATCCCTTCCTGCTGCGCGATGCCCACCAGCATGGCCGTCATTGTTTTTCCGGCGGAAGCCCAGTACCAGAGACTGTCGGCGGTAAAGGTGCCGAAATATTTTTCCGCGACGATCCTTCCGTTCTTAAGGATAATAAAAGCCTTTGTATTCTTCTGTTCCAGGTAAGGATATAGATTATTCAGTTCAGTTTCATTCCATCCCAGGGATGCGGGAGTGCTGCTTTGCCATTCGCTGCTCCCCACCGGGGGGAAATAGGGAGTGGCCGCAGGAGGTGGTGGTGGCGGCGGATTGGTACCACCGCCGGTATCTTTCTGGCAGCCCGCAAAGAAGATCAGGGATAGGGAGAGGAAAAAGAGATTGTTTCTCATAGTGTTGCTTTACGGGGGTATTGGACGGTGAGTAAAGCTAAGAGTTTAAATGAGAAGGGAATAATGTGCCGATTTGATGATTTGCCAATGTGCTGATATATCAGAATAAACTCAACTGGTTTTCATTCTTCCCCTTTCTGCCTGAAATCTTTCGCGAAGTCAACATTGCATTTCGATTGATACCGGGATGGGCTGAATACTCACCCTTAACTGTAAACAATTCCGAGGCTTCATACCGGGAGGCGATTACCACCCGTACCCTGCCCTTATGCGGTGCAAATAATTTTTCCACTACACGGGGGTGATTATTATTTTTTGAAAGATGAGAGAGGATCAGCAGTTTCAATTCGGGGGAACGGTACTGAAGAAATAATTCCAG
>CAZEZE010000437.1:0-2452 GCA_964516445.1 uncultured Chitinophaga sp.
ACGGGTGGAAAGCACCAATATGACCATTCGCTGGAGAATGGAGCCCCGGGAAGAAGATATGGCCAGTTACCTGCGGGGGGAACTGGTGGAACCTAAAAAACCGATCGTATTTTATATTGACCCCGCCACTCCGAAAAAATGGGTGCCTTACCTGCTGATGGGTATCAACGACTGGCAAAAGGCATTTGAAAAAGCCGGGTTTAAAAACGCGATCATTGGCAGGGAAGCCCCGGTGAACGATCCCGAATGGAGTTTGGAAGATGCCCGCTATTCCGCCATCGTATATAAACCATCACCTATTGAAAATGCCTATGGCCCGAGCGTGACCGATCCCCGGAGCGGGGAGATCATCGAAAGTCATATCGGCTGGTTCCACAATGTGATGAAGTTGCTGCACAACTGGTATTTCATACAAACCGGGGCCGTTGATCCCCGGGCCAGGAAGATGCAGTACGATGATGAACTGATGGGGCAGTTGATCCGTTTTGTTTGCGCACATGAAGTAGGGCATACCCTTGGACTGGCGCATAACTTTGGTTCATCCTCTTCCGTGCCCGTTGAAAACTTAAGAGATAAAGCCTGGGTGGAAGCCAACGGGCATACACCTTCCATCATGGACTACGCAAGGTTCAATTATGTGGCGCAGCCGGAGGATAACATAAGTGAAAAAGGATTATTTCCCCGTATCGGCGATTATGATGATTGGGCCATTGAATGGGGATACCGTTTATTTCCTCAATATGCGACCCCGGCAGATGAGAAACGCAGCCTGAACAACTGGGTGATCGGGAAACTTAAGAACAAACGTCTCTGGTACGGTCTTCAGGGAAATAACGATGACCCGCGGTCGCAGAATGAGGACCTGGGTGACGATGCGATGAAAGCCGGGAACTATGGCATCAGGAACCTGCAGCGTATCCTTCCAAACCTCGCAGCATGGACCCGGGAAACGGCCGATGATTACAGCATGCTCAGGGAAATGTACACTGAACTTTCCGGACAATTCAACCGCTATATGGGACATGTAAGTAAATATGTGGGAGGAATCATGGAAACTCCCAAAACAACGGATGAGCAGGGGCCCGTTTACGAAATAGTCGCCGCGTCCAAACAAAAAGAAGCGGTTGATTTCCTGAACAAACAGTTATTTGCAACACCAGCCTGGCTGATCAACCAGGACATCTTCTCCAAAACTGGCCTGAACGGGGTTGCGGTTATCGGCAGCCTGCAGGATAATGTACTGAACCGCATCCTGGGAACCAGGACCTTCACAAAATTGCTGGATGCTGAAGCAGCCGACCGGAAAAACGCTTACGCCATGACTGAATTGCTTTCCGATCTGCGGAAAGGTATCTGGGGTGAACTGTCAGGCAAAAAACCGATTGATATTTACAGGAGGAACCTCCAGAAATCCTATATCAACATACTTTCCACCTTTGTGAAACCTTCGGCCCCTGCCACTACCACCATCGGCAGCTTTACGATCACGACAGTTTCCTCAGGCGATAAAACAGATATCAGGAGTGTGGTTGCAGGATATTTGACAGCCCTCAGGTCCGAGATTAATGCCGCGGCGGCCGGAAACAGTGACCTGATGACCAGGTACCACTTACTTGACGTGTCAAATAGAATTGATAACGCGCTGAATCCTAAATAATAGTATAGGTTACCGGCATAATTTACTAAGGAAGGAGGACCCTCATCAGGACCTCCTTTTCTTTTGGATAATAGTTTGATAACTAGGCTAACAGCCTTATCTTTGCAATCCGTTTAAAAAAACGGGAGTTCTTTAGTTCCCGGGTCAGGCCCGGGACCGCGATTTCCTGAAGAGGTTCGAAAAAGGTCCCCCTGTGGGGAATGCCTCAAAGGTGTACAATTAAATACTGGGTAAAATGCCTAAAGTAAAGACAAATTCCAGCGCCAAAAAACGCTTTAAAGTGACGGCGACCGGGAAGATCATGCATCAGAAAAGCTTCAAGCGTCACATTCTCACCAAGAAATCCAAGAAAAGGAAACGCAACATGCGTAAGGACGGAACGGTTGCAAAATCACATCTTGATTTTGTAAAACGCCTATTGCGTCTTA
Organism: uncultured Chitinophaga sp.; assembly: GCA_964516445.1. Taxonomy (GTDB): domain Bacteria; phylum Bacteroidota; class Bacteroidia; order Chitinophagales; family Chitinophagaceae; genus JJ008. Next base: position 2,086 of record CAZEZE010000437.1, read on the forward strand.
AATGATCCCATCCGGTTACTAAAAAAATTGATCACACGGTCAGTTGGTACCTGGTACGGCTGGCTTCAAACTAAAAAAATATGCCTCGTTCAAAAAATGCAGTGGCTTCCAAAGCCCGCCGCAAAAAAATATTAAAGCAAGCCAAAGGTTTCTATGGCAAACGTAAAAATGTATTAACGGTAGCCAAGAATGTGGTGGAAAAAGGGATGACCTACATGTTTGTAGGCCGCAAACTGAAGAAAAGGGAATACCGTTCGCTGTGGATTGCCCGTATCAATGCTGCTGTAAGGGAAGAAGGAATGACCTATTCTTCTTTCATTAAAAAATTGCAGGATAAAGGAATCGAGCTTGACCGTAAGGTGCTGGC
>CAZEZE010000438.1:0-2447 GCA_964516445.1 uncultured Chitinophaga sp.
AACAGTTCCGCTTGAAGATAAGTATTCGCCATACTGTCCTCCAGGGCTCATATCCGCCTTCATCAAATTCAAGGCAGCTTCACAAGGATAAGAGAGGGAATCGAAGGAAGCTATACATTCCGGGGTTTCGCAATTTTCACATGAGGAATTGTCCGCGGTTATAGGGCGACAATGAAAAAAATCCAGGGAAAACCGGCAGTCCGTATTCTCTGTAATTTGCTTTTCCACATAATACTCGACAGAATCAAGGTTGACAGCCAAGGTTCTGGAAATAGTATAGCTACCTATTGGCAATACAAGAGCTGTATCAAACATCAATGGTGAGCCTGTACAGGGATCGGTAGTATTTCGCGTGGTCAATTTCTTGCTCCACAGACTTCTCCCTTCTTCATCCTTAATGGAAATACTCAAATCATATACACAATCCGTGCAGGTCAAAGCACACCCCTTAAAACGAAAGGCTAATGAGTCCAACCTGTAGGTAAATTGATACTCCGCGTTTTGCTCGGTAACCACAAAATCAACTGTTTCCTCCAATTTGTTTTCAGTCGGCAACCTGTTTACAAGGATTTCGGAGCGCAATGTATCCGACCAAACTATATGGTCCTCAGGCAGCGGATCTAAATTGACAGGTGAAGCTCCTTTTAATCCGGAATAAACCACTTTGCCATTTAAATTGTAGACGGCTACATGGATCTGTCCATTAGGATCAATGGTGAATTGCCGTTGATAATGTTCAGCGTATCCAGCATCATTACCAAACAATCGATCCAGTTCAACTTGCGTAGGCCTGTCGTAGAAATATTGTGTTTCATGCCCAGACCCAATCTGCAATGAATCGCCGACGCTACCTACCCTGCTTACTCTGCCTGTGAGGTCCTTGGTATATTCCGTTTCAGCGAAAGGAAATCCTGCTGCATCCGGCACCTGGCCTTCCATTCCAGCGGCAGCCGGGTTATTAGATGAAAAGTACCTGGCAGCCCCATTCATAATATCCATGGGAGAAGGCCTTTCGCCGTAAATTTCAAAATCCTTAAAAGCCTAAGGACCGGTCGCAGAAACTGAAAAACCTGTCTTAAATCTTAGATCATCAGTAAAAAATGTATCCCCATTAAATGCGGGGGCTGGCAGCGCAACTACTGCGGGCCGTCCGGTAGTATCGTAGATAGTCTCTGAAACCAGCACATGACGGGTACTATTGATTACAGTCTGGCTTTGCCGTTCCCGGCCTGAGCCGTCCAGATACTTAATAATATCCTTTCGTTTGCCTTCCTCTGCAAATGCGGAAATAAACTGCCAGTTCTTATTTCCTTCGCATCGGGTGACCCGCTCCACTTCTTGCCGTGCCTGACTAATGTAGCCTCCCTCCGGTAAGGACCATTTCGAAACTTCGTTGGTAATTTTATCTCTTGTCCTGATTCTGAAAATTATAAACCCGTTCTCAAAGACATCCGCGATGGTGTATTGCTTACTTGTGGTGGTAATTCTCACGCAATTGTGCCTGAACCGATAAGGAACAGTTTTAGTATTGTCCGGATAAAACTGCTTTCCTGTTCCATCTACAAAGGTCCATTCGAGTTGGTATTCAGTGTCAAAGCCATTTCCTAAGCTTTCATCTACCCATGAAATTTCGATAGTATTGTTTGTCAAATTTCTTTGAGCTGTAACAGCCGGAGGAATGCGCTGTTGAGAGCTGGTTTCTCCCGGGCTCAATGTTTGACAATGGATATGCAGGAGGCACAATATCAAACCCGTTATTATGGCATACAGTCGTGGGATACCCTTTTTCATGGTCCTAATTTTGGGCTTGTGCGCTTTTAATTTCCTACAGGGTCATAACCCCTCGCTCTGTTTCCTTTTTTGTTCTGGCCAGGTTACCTTCCTCATCGTATTCATAAAAAGTTGCGAAGTTGTTGTCATCCAGCACGGCATGCAGTTTCAACGAATGTGGGTAATACGAGTAGGTTTGAATCGTGGCACTGAAAGGATGTATCCGTATGTCATCCAGCCAAAGATTCTGTTTGCCTTCCTTTTTGGCTGAAAATCTAAATTCCGTTGTGTTTTCGGGAACTGTAAACCTGGTCTCTACCAATTGCCAGCCATCTATTATTGGACTGACTGGCATCAGGTAATATTGTTCAAGGCCATTACTTGTTAACAGGCTGACATTCACAACTGAATCAGCCAATATTTCAGGAATTTTCTTCCCCTCATTTATCCTTACCCAGGCTGAAACAATATAATCATTGGGGGTGGGTTGAAAAGCCGTGATGATATCCGTTGGGCTGGGTATAAAATTGGAAGGCACGGGATTTCCGAGCTGGGATATCTTTGGCAATAAGGGGATGATGAGGCTGAAAGAATCCTTTATCACTCGCAATGAACTCGTGCCCGAGTGACTGATACATTCATCGATGGAACCAATTTTATTTGGCCCCAGATCGACT
>CAZEZE010000439.1:0-2446 GCA_964516445.1 uncultured Chitinophaga sp.
GCCTATCCGCCGGCTGACGGACAAAGGACCCTTTTTTAAAACCGCTGCGAAAATAATGCATATTTTTGAAACCTTTGATTGTAATAAAACAATTGCCATGAGTCGTATAGCCGAATCCGAACTTATTATTAATTCCCGCGGGGCGGTATATCATCTCGATCTCCGGCCGGATGAGCTGGCAGGCACTGTTATCACTGTTGGCGACCCCGACAGGGTAAAGGAAATAAGCAAATATTTTGACAGCGTTGAGGTAAAAAGACAACACCGCGAATTCATTTCACATACCGGTTATATCGGGAAAAAAAGGATCACTGTTCTCTCATCCGGTATAGGACCGGATAATATTGATATTGTGATGAACGAACTGGATGCACTGGTGAATATCAATTTTGAAACCAGGGAAATAAGAAAAGAGTTGCGATCCATCAATATCATCCGGGTGGGCACTTCCGGCTCCCTGCAGGCTGATATCCCGGTAGATAGTTATGTGGCCTCCACACACGGGCTGGGCGTTGACAACCTCCTGAACTTTTACCGGCATGAACAAAATGAGCAGGAAAAAGAATTGCTGCATTCCTTTGTTACCCATACCCAGATCCACGGCCAGATCGGCAATCCCTATATCAGCAGCGGCGCCGCTTCCCTGATCAAAAATTTTGTGGAAGGTTTTCACCAGGGGATCACCGTCACCTGTCCCGGTTTTTACGGGCCGCAGGGAAGGATACTGCGGTTGGGTATCAGAAACCCCGATTTCGTAAACCGCCTAACTGATTTCCGGTTTGGACAGCACCGCATCACCAATTTTGAGATGGAAACATCAGCGATTTACGGACTTGGAAAATTGCTGGGGCATAATTGCCTGGCCCTGAATGCCATCGTGGCCAACCGCGTGAAAAAAGAATTTTCAAAAGATGGGCTTGCAGCGGTAGAGAAGCTGATCACGAAGTTTGTTGAGATATTTGATGAAAAAATAAGCTAGTGGGTAGTGGCTAGTGGCAAGTGGGGCGCTCCGTAGCTAGATCCATAAAAACTTAGTACATAGAAATTAAAATTGATTTACAACATTAAATACCAGTGGTGAAATTAGTACGTTAGTGAACCTCCCACTAGCCACTAGCCACTAGCCATTTATGCAATTAAAATTCCACAAATACCAGGGCACCGGCAATGATTTTATACTTGTAGACAACAGGAAGAATGAATACAGTTCATTGAATGATCTCCAGATCCACCAATTATGCGATCGCCGGTTCGGGATTGGCGCAGACGGGCTGATGCTGCTGAACGAGAAACCGGGTTTTGATTTTGAAATGAAATATTATAACGCGGATGGTAAGGAAGGCAGTATGTGCGGGAACGGAGGACGCTGTATGGTAAAGTTCGCCTACCAGTTGGGCATTCACCGGGAAAAATACAGGTTCCTGGCATCCGACGGCTCGCATGAGGCGGAAATAGACCCCAACGGGATCGTTTCACTTAAAATGAAGGATGTGAAGAATATCCGGAAATTCATGAATGATTTTGTGCTGGACACGGGATCCCCCCATTATGTAAAAATGGTGAGCCACGTTATGGACCTGGATGTTTATAAAAAAGGTTACGAGATCCGGCACAGCAGGGAATTTGAGGAAGAAGGCATCAATGTGAATTTTGTGGAACAACAGGAGGATGCTGACAAGATCCTTGTCCGCACTTTTGAACGGGGCGTGGAAGACGAGACCTTTTCCTGCGGGACGGGCGTGACCGCGGCTGCACTTGTCTGTTATCATAATGAGAATGGTTACAATGACGTGGAGGTAAAAACACTGGGAGGTGTGCTGAATGTAAAATTCGACCGGGTGGACGATAACCGTTATGAGAATATCTGGCTCTGCGGACCCGCCGAAAAAGTATTTGAAGGAACAGCGGAAGTGAAATGACCGGCACCCTATCCATACAGGAGTTAAAGCATGGGCTGACAACTGCAGCCAGTAGTCTCGTCCAGTTTTGTTCAACCCTGTCAGCTGAACAATTTTTTCATCAGCCCGAAGGCAAATGGTCGGCTGCCCAGCAGGTGCAACACCTGGTCAAATCCACCGATATGGCGCGGCTCGCATTTACACTTCCCAAATTCATAGTACGGATCCTGGGTGGTAAGCCTAACCGTCATTCCCGCAGTTTTGATGAACTGGTGGCGAAATATAACCTGAAACTCGAAAAAGGCGGCAAGGCCAGCGGCCGGTATATTCCTAAACCAATACCCGAAACTTTTGGACAGGAAAAACTCCTTCAGCAATTCTCCCGTTCGATGCAGCAATTTGCCAACGCCCTTCAAAAAAACTGGACGGAACCCAAACTGGACCAATACCTCGCCCCTCACCCGCTGCTGGGAAAAATTACCCTAAGGGAACTATGTTATTTCACCATACACCACAGTAACCATCATTTGAACTCCATACAAAAGATG
>CAZEZE010000440.1:0-2435 GCA_964516445.1 uncultured Chitinophaga sp.
ATATTTTAGTGATTAAAAATGGGCAGAGAAGATACAATTATTATTTATTCAGCAGCAAACATATTTTACAAACGGCGGTCATACCATTACTCCCTTTAGTATTTTTGGATTCCCGGTACGAACCCCCGGGGTCAATTCCATTTCTTGATCGGCAAAATAAATATCGCCCGGGTGGGCCTGTTCTTCCTGTTAACCGGCTGTGCCGTAAGCAAAGACCCTCAGCGGAAGGAGATCAAATTGCTGCAAAAGGGCATAATGCGGGATGACAGCAGTTATGTATACCAGCTCCCTTTTGAAAGCAGCGGCTCCCACCTGCTGGTGCAGGGCTATTTCAGCAAATACACCCACAAGAACCGGGCAGCCCTTGATTTTAAAATGAAAAAGGGAACAAGGATCTGCGCTGCAAGGGGCGGGGTGGTCATCCGTGTAAAGGAAGACGGGGACCGGGGTGGATGGAATAAAAAGTACCGCCCCTACGGGAACGTGATCATTATCCAGCACGATGATCATTCGAGGGCCGGTTACTGGCACCTGCAGCACAACGGGGCCCTTGTGAACGTGGGTGATACCGTGAAACAGGGCCAGGTGATCGGGCTGAGCGGTAAAACAGGGTATACGTTCTTCCCCCACCTGCACTTCATCACCTGGAGGTCTGACGGAAAGGGACAATGGAAACAGGTGGGCACCCGTTTTCAAACCAATAAGGGAATCCGCTACCTTCGCCCTTTCAGGTTTTACCGCAAACAAAAGAAGTGAGCTTATCTGAGATCTACCAGCAATTCGTTTCCGGCATCATTCATACCAGCTGGTATGAATACCTGGCTGTTTTTGCCGGGATCGCCAGCGTATGGTACTCCCGGGCAGAGAATATCCTGGTCTACCCTGTAGGACTCATCAACACGGTCATCTATATTTATATCAGCATAAAGGGGCACCTGCTTGGCGAAGCTTCGGTTAACCTGTATTATACAGTTATGAGTCTCATTGGCTGGTATATGTGGCTGAAAAAAGATGAGCGGCACCTGGTGGTGCTGCACATCACCCGCTCTTCTGCGAAAGAATGGATACAGCAGGCGCTCTTCTTCCTTTTCTTTTATGCCGGCATCTTCATGGCGCTGACGTATTTTAAGAAGGCCTTTTTTGAAGGCGTGATCCCCTGGGCCGATGCCTTCGCTTCGGCTACGGCCTTCACGGGCATGTGGCTAATGACCAGGAAGAAAGTGGAAAGCTGGTACTGGTGGATTGCAACCAATATCGCTTCCATACCGCTTTATTTTATAAAACAATATGTATTCACCAGCGTATATTACCTGGTTTTGCTGGTCATGGCAATAGCCGGGCTGGCCGAATGGATGAAAAGATCAAAACAACCAACCACATGAGCTACTGTAAGGCGATCAGGAACATGAAGGGCAATGAACTGAACGTTCATAAACCATACCACGATACCCAGTATGGTTTTCCTATTGAAGACGACAATGAACTGTTCTGCCGGCTGATCCTGGAGATCAACCAGGCCGGTCTCAGCTGGACCACCATACTGAACAAACAGGATAATTTCAGAAAGGCCTACCATAATTTTGACATCAGGAAAGTGGCTGCCTATAAGGCAAAAGATGTACAGCGCCTGCTGAATGACGCAGGCATTATCAGGAACCGGCTTAAGGTAAATGCCGCGGTAGAAAACGCCGGAACGATCCTGCTGCTGCAGAAAGAATTCGGCTCTTTCAGGAAATGGCTGGCCCATCATCATCCCAAAAGCCGCGAAGAGTGGACGATCCTTTTTAAAAAGACCTTCCGCTTCACGGGAGGCGAAATAGTGAATGAGTTCCTGATCAGTGCCGGATACCTCCCGGGTGCACATGATGTAACCTGCCCGGTACACAAAAAAGTGATCCGGGCAAAACCTATGTGGAATGAGAAATAAAAAAATATGGCTTTTCATCAAGGCATTCCTGATCCTGCTGCTCACCGCATTGATCCTGGGTTCGCCCACACAGGATAATACCCGCAAATGGTTCCGCTTTGCCCTGCTGGTGATCTTCGTGATCAGCTTCATCGCTGACCTGAACAATTACCGGAAAAAGAGGTCATGAAAAAGATCGTTGCCATAGGGCCCGAATCGACCGGCAAAAGCATGCTGTGTGAACAGCTGGCCGCTCACTACCATACAGCCTGGGTAAAAGAGTATGCCCGGGAATACCTTTTAAAAAACGGAGTTGATTATAGTTTCCAAAGCCTGCTGGAAATTGCCAAAGGGCAGATAGGGTCGGAAGAAAAGGTTGTTAACCGGGAAAAGGACGGTCATTCCGTATTATTTATCGACACCGACATGTATGTCATGAAAGTTTGGTGCGAATTCGTATTTGACCAATGTCACCACTGGATCCTGAACCGGATCGCCGAAAGTAAAGCCGACGAAACTGCCATGTGGC
>CAZEZE010000441.1:0-2427 GCA_964516445.1 uncultured Chitinophaga sp.
TTCCAGGTAACGGAGGGCTTCTTCGCCCGAGAAGGCAAAATCAAAGCGGATCTCCCCCTCGCGGATCTCTTTCCGGAATCGTTGTTCAAAAAGGACCTGTACATCCCTTTCATCATCAACTACAAGGATCTTCATTTTTGTTGGTTTTTTTATTGTGGAAGAATTATGGTGAAAGCCGCAAATTGACCTTCCTGTGACGCTACCTTCAGCTGTCCGCCATGCCCTTTGCTGATGATATCAAAACTCATACTCAATCCCAGTCCCGTTCCCTCACCGGTTGGTTTGGTGGTGAAAAAGGGCTGGAATATCTTTTCAATCACCGGTTGCGGTATGCCATTACCGTTATCATGTACCGTGATCACTATATTATTGATTTGGCTGGCCGTCTTAACCGTCAGTTGGGGTTCGTACCCTTCCGGACCTCCCTTTTTCTTTTGCGACATGGAATAAAAGGCATTGGTGAACAGGTTAAGCAACACCCTGCCAATATCCTGCCCTATAATATTGATCAGGGGAAGGTCAGCCTGAAACGAGGTGTCTATTTTCACGTTAAAGGATTTATCCTTGGCTCTCATGCCATGGAAACTCAGCCGAAGGCATTCATCGACCAGGGCATTGATATCATTAGGCTCCTTTTGTCCGCTGTTATTCCGGCTGTGCTGCAGCATACTTTTCACGATGGCATCGGCTCTTTTACCATGGTAGCTGATTTTCTCTTCATTGGCCATCACATCACCGGCCAGTCCCAGCGCCTCCTCATAATCCTTTTTTCCGATTGCCTCTATCATTTCCTGAAGTAATTCATGATTAACCTCCGAAAAATTATTTACAAAATTCAGTGGGTTCTGTATCTCGTGTGCAATGCCGGCTGTCAGTTCACCCAGCGAGGCCATCTTTTCCGACTGAATAAGCTGCGTCTGGGTCTGCTTCAGCTGTTCCTGCTGTTTTTCGAGCCGGACATAGGCCCGGTGTTTATCCCTGTTGTTCCGCCAGAGAATGACAAAGAATACTAATACTACCAACAGGCCAAGCAAGGTGCCGGCCAGCAATAATTTTTGCTGGCGGTTTTGCCTGGCCGTAAGCTCCTCGTTCTTCTTCAGCAGGCTGATCTGAGATTCTTTTTTATCCAGCTCAAAAGCGTATTGGGCGGCCGCCACTTTTTTCAGGGCATCGCTCAGGTTCAGGCTGTCCATATAATTCGTATACCGTTGCTGGTATTCAAAGGCCCGGGCAAAATCATTCTTTTTGGCATACGCTTCTGCAATGGTTTTCATAAGAAACCCATAGCTCACCACCCTTCCGCTTTTTTGCGTGGAATTTATTGCCTGGGTGGCATAAAAAATCGTGCTGTCAGGATGGCCCGTATTGAGGTGGGCCCTCGCCAGCACATCATATACGCCGGGGAGGTAACCCACCTGGCCATATTCTTTGAACTTCGCCATCAGGTAATAGATCCGGGAGAAGACCTTTTCATACTGCCTGGCCTTACATTGTATGTTCACAATATCCAGTTCATCCTGCAGCATTCCCCGGGGGTCATTCATCTGTTTCGACAGCTCATACTGTTTGGTATAGAAAAAAATGGAGGAATCCCACATCTGCCTTACATCATAAACCCACCCAAAGCCGCCGTAGGCATGGGCCATTCCATCAAGGTCCTTGTTCTTTTCGGCCTGATGAAGACTGCTGCCATAGGCGATCCTTCCCTTCTCCCAATCCTTGATGTTCATATAAAGATTACCCATCTGGTAATTGGACAGCACCAGCCATTTAGGGTTCTTCGTCAGTTCCGCCAGCCTTAATCCCTCCATCCCATATTTTAATGCGAGATCAAAATCGGCCGTCCTTGAATAACTGACCGTAAGATTATAATAAGCGGCTATTTCCGAAAGTGTATCCTTCAATTTCTTGAATATGGTTACTGCCTGAAGGGTATATTCCAAACCCAGTTTAGTTTCCCCATTGAACCTGTAATAGAATCCCAGTCCAAGAAGGGTGACCCCTTCTCCTTTGTCATAATGCAGGTTCCGGGCCAGCTCGAGGGCTTCCATATATGCTTCGTAGGAAACCTGCGATGTGCTTTTTCGCGCCTCAAAACCAAGTGCGTTCAGCTGGTTTACCCTTTCCGTATCCTTTTGAGGATGCCCCGCAACGATCTTCTTCAAACTATCCATGGCAGGGGTCTGGGAATGACCCGGTAAATGAACCAGCAGCAGTAATATAAGCAGGGGTGTACGCCTCATTAAAAAGGAATAAATATAATAAATGAAGTCCCTTCTCCTTCAACGGTCTCAACCTTTATTTCACCCCCATGCCCTTTTGTAATAATATCATAACTCAGCGATAATCCCAGGCCCGTACCCTGCCCGGTTGGTTTGGTGGTGAAAAAAGGCTGGAATATCTTTTCGAGCAGGCGCTGCGGGATGC
>CAZEZE010000442.1:0-2422 GCA_964516445.1 uncultured Chitinophaga sp.
ACAGACCCTGCCAAAGGAGCAAAAGGTATTAATGCCCTGATCGTGGAAAAAGACTGGCCGGGGGTAGTGGTGGCGGCTAAGGAAAATAAACTCGGTATCCGTGGCAGCGATACCCATACAGTCATGTTCAATGATGTGAAAGTCCCCAGGGAAAACCGGATCGGAGATGACGGGTTCGGTTTCAAATTTGCCATGAAAACACTGGCCGGCGGAAGGATCGGGATCGCATCCCAGGCACTGGGGATCGCAAGTGGCGCTTACGAACTGGCCAGGGAATACTCAAAGACAAGGAAGGCCTTTGGCACCGAAATCATGAACCACCAGGTCATCGCCTTCAAACTGGCGGATATGGCCACCCGCATCGAAGCTGCCCGGTTATTATGCCTGAAAGCTGCCTGGGAAAAAGATAATAACATTGATTATACCCTGAGCTCCTCCATGGCTAAAGTGTTTGCATCCGAAACAGCCATGTGGACAACCGTGGAGGCTGTCCAGGTTCATGGCGGCTATGGCTTTGTGAAGGAATACCATGTGGAACGGCTGATGAGGGATGCCAAGATCACCCAGATCTATGAAGGTACCAGTGAAGTGCAACGGATCGTGATCAGCCGGAGCATACTCAAATGAGAGGATCCGGAAATGTGAAAAGGAGAGAATGTACAAATTACACTTCTGCCTGGCCCGGGCCACATTTCCATATTCCAACACTTCGACATTCTAATTTACCGGCATGGGTGTAAACAAAGATGCATATAAAAGTATCAGGGATGAACTGGCGGAAAAGCGGGTTACACTGGTTGCTGTTTCCAAAACAAAATCCGTTTCGGATATCCTTGAACTTTACGGTCTTGGCCAACGCGATTTCGGCGAGAATTATGTGCAGGAACTTACCTCCAAAGCCGCTGCACTCCCGGCCGATATCCGATGGCACTATATCGGTCACCTGCAAACCAATAAAGTAAAGTTAATAGTGCCTTTTGTGCAACTGATCCAGGGGGTGGACAGTCTGAAGCTTTTGAAAGAGATTGACAAACAGGCGGCCAAAGCGGGCCGGGTCATCGATTGCCTTCTCCAGGTGCATATTGCAAAAGAAGAAACCAAGTTTGGGTTAAGCGGGGAGGAGCTGGACGCTTTGCTGAATGAACTGGATCTTTATCCAATGGATCATATCCGGGTGCGGGGACTGATGGGGATGGCCAGTTTTACCGATAAAATGGATGTTGTGCGGGGTGAATTCCGGGAATTGAAAAATATCTTCGGACGATGCCGTATAAAAGGACAGCCGCTGGAGATATTATCCATGGGAATGAGCAGTGACTACAGGGTGGCCCTGGAAGAGGGCAGCAATTTGGTCAGGATCGGAACCCTGCTGTTCGGGGAAAGGGGAAAAAACGGTTAAACTGATCCATTGGTTGTAAATGATTAAATATTCGTATTTTTTGTGTTTAAAACCTGGTATGCGTAATCTTATTTTATTTGCGGGATTCATCCTCTTCACCTCCTCCGTACAGGCTCAGGTGCAGAGGGATACGGTTTTAAGCCGCTGCCCGGTCCGGATCACGGATACGGTATCGGTCAATAATTTTTTTATTGAAGCCCGGCCAGCCACGCTGAAAGTGTACCGGGTAAGAGGGGATCTAACCATTGTCATCGAACAGAGGGACCAGTTCTTTTCCCTTTTCTTTCACGAAAAAAGATTGCGGAACACAACCTATGATATCGAGCCAGCCTCAAAGGGGAGGGGTTCGGTGGAAACGACCTATTCCTTCAAATCAGGTGATCAGGTAGCCTATATCAACGTTTCCAGTGGCACTATTCAATCCAGTTTCGACAAGGAGAGGAAAATGTGGAAGCTCAAAGTGGACGGGATCATTACCAATCTTACCGACAGGACCCTGACTTATTACAAAGCAAAAGCTGAGTTCTGGGTGAAATGATCTGCCCGCGCTGCCGGTCCTGAATTTTTATCTGTCCCGCGCATTACCCCGCTTTTCTTCCCGTTTGCAGTACATCAGGTAAACATGCCCGCTGGTGTAATCGGTTATGCCGGGGCTAAAATGTAACTTTATTTCGCGTTATGCGAAAGCCCCCATTCCTGTTACGGTACAGGCTGCACCATGTTTTATTCTGGATGCTGGTCTTCGGGATCTGGTATTTCCTGCGGGTGGACGATTATGCCACTCCTTCCCTGGCGGCCTGGGTAACGGTCATCAAAGTGATCGACCTGGCCCTGATGATCTATATCACGAATTACCTGCTCATCCCGCGCCTGCTGTACAGGAAGAAATATTTTTTGTTTGCCGTGTTGTTTATTTGCATGGTTTTCGTAAGCAGTATTCTTAAAATGAACCTGCTGGGCAGGATCACGCACAATCCCCTCCTGGTATACTGGTCGCTAGATTTCAAGAACCGGCTTTACGAC
>CAZEZE010000443.1:0-2416 GCA_964516445.1 uncultured Chitinophaga sp.
AATCGGAAGAGATCGTGCAGCACGGCAAGGAATATCCTTATATCATTACCACCAACCGGGAGCTGGAACATTATAATTGCGGCGCCATGACAAGACGGACCCGCAACGCGGAGATACTGACCGAGGATGTATTACTGATCTGCGAAGAAGACGCCCGGAAACACCAGATCAATGACGGCGATATGGTTTGCGTGGAATCGCCCCGCGGTAAAGTGGATATCAAAGCGAAGATCACCGACGAAGTAAAACCGGGCATCCTCAGCAGTACTTTTCATTTCCCGGAGATCATGCTCAACAATATTACTTCAAGTATCAGCGATTCCGAGGCCATGTGCCCGGAGTATAAGGTGGTGGCCTGCAATATCCGGAAGAGCAAGGGAAAGTATAAAGTGAAAAAGGACTGATCCGGTCAAACGCAAAAGACCGGCCCTAAACAGAACCGGTCCTGCATTCAAACTACTATCACCTGTAGGTCGTTCAGGCCATTAATGCGCCTTCCATTATATTTTCCTGGATGGCGCTCCACCTTTTGGCGGGTAATTCTTTTTCTGCTAAGGCAAGCAGGCCATTGAATATAAAATCCGGTGCTGAAGTTTTCACCTCTTTCAGCCAGAGAGTGATTTCGTTATTGCTCAAGCCCTTCATCATCCATGCGCTGAAAAGCTGCAGGGCTTCCGGCGGTTGATAGGCAATAATCTTTTGTGTGATGCCGTGCAATTCTTCGTCGTTGTAATAGCGCCAGAGCAATTTATTCAGCACTTCCTCTTCTTTGGCCATATGGTTCAGGTTGAAGACCAGGAATTCCACAAATACCGGGCGAAGCACAGCTCCCCATGTATTAATATCGTCCACAGCGGTTGAATTTTCCAGTCCTTTCAGGATGGCGCGAAGTTTTTCGCCAAGCGCATGGTCCTGCACGTGTTCTTCTTCAAATAAATTACAGACGGAGGGTTCGTATTGCGTGAGCGCTGGCAGAATGAAAGAATCCTCGGTATGGGCGTGTTTGTCAAATAGATCGACAACAATATTCACCTGTTCCAGGATAGCTTCTCTTTCCTGGTTGGTGGAGAAATCTGTTTGCTGCAGGCGGCTGGCGGTCTGGTAAAGCAATTCGCGCAGTCCCTTGTGTACCTGGTTGAAGATATTATAGCGTTGCATAAAATAAGGTTTAATGCCTGTCCGCAGTAACGTGGGTGAAGGCGGGATTAATGTTTCGATGCTGAACCAAAGATGCAATTGAAAGTAGCCGGGAAAAAGCCATAGTTGCACCAATTGCGATAAAGAATGAATTAACTGAGAAAACAATCATCCGGAACGAATTCCGAATTCTTCCGGGATGGTCCGAAATGAAATACTCCCCAACTTGGGAAGCCTTAATGAAATGGGGGAGTCCGTTTAGGCGGTTCTATGCTTTTCGCTGATAATTAGAGCCAATAAGTCGCCCGATGCACACATGATCGGGTTCTATTTCCGGATGTTAGAAGTTGCGGTCTATTTACGCAAAGAGTCCAGAATTGCTCTCAGTCCAATTAAATACTTTTCCAGGGAGTCGACTCTTAATCCCAGGCGGTTGATTTGTTCTTGAAGGGAAAGGGTTTCTTTTTTGGCAACGGTATCTTTTTTCACCGGTGGATTAGCTACAACTACGGGGGGCTTAGTTTCAACTACTGGTGGCTTGGTTACAACAACCTGGGGCTTACTGGTAGTATTGACAGTGTCTTTAGCGGGAACAGCGGGAACCACGGCACCCTTTTTAAAGCTGCGCATATAATTCACCAGCGACCAGATATTGTTAGCATCAGAGATCTTTGTCTTGAAACCGGGCATATCGTCCCTGCCCTCAGCCGTTTTATAATACAGGGCTCCATCTGTTTGGGCATGGAAAGAACTTTTAGTAAAATCACCGGGGTCAGTATCAAGCTGACTTGCTTTGGGGCCATCTCCCAGGCCTTTGGTACCATGACAGGATTTGCAGTGTGTGTTCCACAACGACTTACCGGTATTTACAGAGGCGGCTGTATTCGCGACAGGATTTTTTTTATTCTTCGCGGCGTCCGGAACAGGCCATGGTTTTTGCGGAGATCCGATACGGATAAAAGCAGAAACACCTACTAAAGAGATGATGGCAATAACCAGCTTTGTAACGGATTTCATTTCTTTAAGGTTTAATGTTGGAAACGACAGATACTGACTGATGAAGGTAGCCCGATTGGAAGTGGTACTGTATGAGCAGGGTCAGGTAATGAATATTCTACGGTTATTCTGGTTTTGTGACCAACATCCGTAGCGGGAAAAAGAGTAATTTATGCGCCGTTTAGTCCACGAAAAGAAATAACCCCTCTGGCAGGGGTTATTTCTTTTGAAGTGGTGTGGGGCGGGATCGAACCGCCGACACAAGGATTTTCAGTCCTTTGCT
>CAZEZE010000444.1:0-2411 GCA_964516445.1 uncultured Chitinophaga sp.
TGTAACAGGGTCCGACAATGTCTTTCATATTGAAGCGCTGGTGAAGAAATTGGGAGGATTGGATCTGCTGGTCATCAGTGCCGGCAATGGTGAACCAGCTAAGGAACTTTCATGGGCCATCGATAAAATGACCATTGATACCAATGTGTATGGTTTTACGGTGATCGCGAACTGGGCGTTTAATTTCTTTGAAAAACAGGGCCACGGACACCTGGCAGCCATCTCATCCGTTGCCGCAATCCGTGGGGGAAGCTGGGCTCCGGCCTATAATGCGTCAAAAGCATTCCAGAGCAGTTATCTTGAGGGGCTTTCGCTGAAGGCCGACCGGATGAAGAAAAATATCCGTTTTACCAGTATTGAGCCTGGTTTTGTGGACACCAAAATGGCAAAATCTGAAAAATTATTCTGGCTGGTTCCGGTTGATAAAGCAGCGCGCCAGATTATCCGTGCCATTGAAAAGGGCCGGCGAAAGGCCTATATCAGCCGGCGATGGTGGATCATCGCTAAAATAATGAAATGGGCACCTTACTGGCTCCTGAAGCGGGTGGGTTGATCGGGGTCATCCTTTTTATCAAATCTTAACATTTTCTACTGCCTCCTTTATACAAGTTGCACGGTGTTTGAATCGTTACTAACAAGTGTGTAAAACAATGCTTTCCACACCCCATCACCGAAAACTACTTTTGTATGAACAATTATTACGTAATGTCAGCAACACTTGAGGCCAGGTACCGTCAACAGGCATCCCTTATTACCGCAGGTTTTGCCTTGTTGCTGCTATTACTGATGTTCCTGTTGAAATGGAATATGCCCACTTTTGAAAAGATCGTGCAGACTGCTGGAATAGAAGTGGAGCTGAACCTTCCGGATGAACCCATCCCCCAAACCCTCGCAAGTGGAGGCGGCGGTGGTGGTAACCCGGTACAGGCAGCAGGACCAGCGGGTGTTTCTCCTCATGTACCTCCGGCTCCCGGCGATCCGGATGATTCAAAGGATCTTGAAGAAGATGAAAAAAGTGATGCACCCCCGATCACCAAACCACCAGTGGTAAAAAAAGAGGCAACAAAGATCACCAATAAGTCGATCGTGAAAGCGGAACCTAAACCTGTTGAAGTACCTGCTCCTCCCCGGCCCAAGGCAGTTCTTGGTAAAACAACGACCGGCACAGGACGTGGCGGCGGTACGGCCGACAACTACGATCGTGCGGGTGGTTCGGGTAATGGTTACGGAGTCGGAAACGGAAACGGCACCGGTGGCGGCACCGGTAACGGAACGGGTGGCGGCAACGGAACAGGCAGCGGAAGCGGGAACGGACCAAAAGTGACCCGGGGCGACCGAAAGATCATACGTCACTATTCATTTGAAGGCGACCTGGACAAAGCCGTGATCTATGCAAATGTGAATGTATCCCCGGAGGGGATTGGGAAATTTGTCAGTATTGCCAAGGGCTCTTCCAATAGCAGCAATGCCTATAAGGAAGCGATCATACAGTACCTGCAGAATATCAAATTCGATAAGTCGGATCACGAATCCATGCTGACGGTGCAGTTCAATTTCAGGGTCAATTAAATCAGTTTGCAATATTTACAGAAACCTCTCCTGGTAATTCAGGGAGGTTTTTTTATATGGGGGGGCGAACCAGGTAGGACACAGCGCACATAGATAAACACATAGATTATGAGGTTTAAACTACAACGCTGACTCTTAATTTTGGTATTTTGACCCACCCATGATGTTGGACCTATTTCTAAACACATATCTTATGTGAAACCTTTCGTGTTCAATGTCCTTTGTGGTTCAAATTTATACTCAGCCCCTTTTTATACATTTGCGAGGATGAATTACCGGGAAACCATCGACTATCTTTTCACCCGGCTGCCCATGTACAGCCGGATAGGCGCCGCTGCTTATAAAAGCGATCTTTCCAATACCATCGCACTCTGCGAATTCCTCGGCAACCCGCAGCAAAAATTCAAAAGCATCCATATTGCAGGCACCAACGGCAAGGGATCGGTGAGCCATATGCTGGCGGCCATCCTGCAAACAGCAGGTTACAAAACCGGTCTCTATACTTCCCCGCACCTGAAAGATTTCAGGGAAAGGATCAAAATAAACGGTGAGATGGTGAGTGAACAATTTGTCATTGATTTCACCGAAAGGATCCGGCCGTTGTCAGAGGATATCCAACCCAGCTTCTTTGAGATCACGGTTGCCATGGCCTTTGATTATTTCGTTGAACAAAAAGTAGAAATTGCCATCATTGAAGTGGGATTGGGCGGCCGGCTGGATAGCACCAATATCATCTCGCCTGAATTATCTGTGATCACCAATATAGGCATGGACCATATGAATTTACTGGGCGACAGCCTGGAAAAGATCGCCGCTGAAAAAGCGGGTATTATTAAGAAAAA
>CAZEZE010000445.1:0-2403 GCA_964516445.1 uncultured Chitinophaga sp.
TCCTTCCAAAGTAAGTAAATGGGTAGACGTAGGCGTTTCATTTGGCGCAGCATTGGTAATCTGGGGAGCCCTCAGAAAGATCACGCACGCCGCAGACGCTGATACCTGGCTCTGGATAGGTCTTACCACAGAGGCGATCATCTTCTCCCTGTATGGTATCCTTTACGCAATTTATCCTCCCATCAAAGATGCTTCGCATGACGAGGAGCAGTTTTCTGTTGCCGGCGCCAAAGCGCGGGCAGGCTTTGCCTCCATGGATAAGATGCTCATGGAAGCGGACATCACACCGGATACCATGAAGCGCCTGGGTGACGGATTCAAACAACTGAATACGACCGTGGGTGGTATGAATAATATCAGTGACACCATCGCTGCTACCAGCGACTTCTCCGCCAAAACAAGGGAAGTAACGGGTCAGCTGGATAAAGTAAAAGATGCTTATTCCACTGCGGCCAGCTCGGTAGGTGCTTTTAACCAGGCTACGGAAGGCGCCAAGGTGTTCCATGAGCAGATTCAGGTACTGACCAAGAATCTTTCTTCACTCAATACTATTTATGAACTGGAGTTGCAGGAAAGCAACAACCACCTGAAAGCCCTGAATGCTTTCTACGGCAAGCTTTCCGAAACATCTGCTTCCATGCTGAACAGCGCTGAAGATGCTAAAAAAGTACAGGCCCAGATCGGCGACCTCGCCGTTAACCTTGGCCGACTGAACAACATCTATGGCAATATGCTGACAGCAATGCAGGGTCGCAGCTAAAACAAAACATTCCCCGGTAATGCCTTTTGCATAGCCGGGGGAAAAGGAGAGAAGTCATCATTTCTAAATCCAATAAACATAAATAGTCATGTCTCTACCTAAAGAGCCGCGGCAGAAGATGATCAATATTATGTACCTGGTGCTGACAGCCCTGTTAGCACTCAACGTATCATCTGAGATCCTCAATGCCTTCAAAACAGTAAGACGAAGCCTCGAGAATACGAACACTACGGTGAACCAGTCCACGGCTACGATCCTGAAATCGCTGGAAGAGAAGACCACGGATCCCGCTACCAAGGAAAGGGCGGATCATTGGTTCCCCAATGCGCAGAAAGTAACAAAGACTTCCCAGGACCTGTTTAATTATATTGAGACCCTAAAAAGCAAGATCATCACGCTTGCAGACGGCAACCCTTCCGATCCTACCAAGGCCTTTAAAGAGGATAACCTTGATATTGTTACCAAACTGATGGTAAAAGAAGGTGAAGGAAAGAAGCTGAAGGCAATGCTGGAGAAATACACAGCGGATATAAAAGGGATCGATCCGGAGATCGACAGCGCCTTTACCGCCGCTTTTGTGGACGTTGCCAACCCTCCCGGGAGAGACGGTAAGACCAAGGAATGGGATATCGCTTATTTCCATATGGTGCCTACCGTTGCAGGTCTTACTATCCTGAGTAAGTTCCAGAATGATATCAAAACCGCAGAAAATAAGGTAGTTGCTTTTTGTCACCAGAAAGTAGGTGAAGTGAAAGTGGTATTTGATGCCTACGCCGCTATCGTTGGTCAGAACTCCAATTACCTGATGCCGGGCCAGGAACTCGAGATCAAAGCTGGTATCGGTGCTTTCAGTAAAGCTGCCCAGCCTACCATCTCAATCGGGGGTAATAATGTGGCCATTGGTGAAGAGGGATTTGCCCTTTACAAATCCCAGGCTGGCGGAGTGGGTTCCCACAGCGTTCCGGTGAGGATCACCTACATGAACCAGGTAAGCGGTAAGATGGAAACACTTGAAAAAAATGTGGAGTATGTAGTTGGTTCCGCCAACGCTTCCATCGCGCTTGATAAAATGAATGTGCTGTACATCGGTGTTGATAACCCGGTTACCATTGCTGCCAGTGGTGGCGGTGATGATAAGGTGAATGCTTCACTCACAGGCGGAGGCGGTTCTCTGACCAGGGTAGGTCCGGGTAAATACATAGCCAGGGTGAACCAGGTTACCGATGATGCCAGGATCACAGTTATGGTGGACGGAAAAGTGGCCGGTGCTGCCCAGTTCAGGGTAAGAACCATCCCAGACCCCGTGGCTACCGTTGGAGGTGTAATGAGTAATGAGAATATGCCTGCCGGCCAGTTCAGGGCCCAGACGGGTGTAGGTGCCTATATTAAAGATTTCCCCTTTGAACTGAAATATTCAGTTGTAAGTTTCGTACTGACTGCGGATAACGCGGACGGAGATATCGAAGAAGCACCCTGCCAGGGCAATACATGGAGCCCCAGAGCGTTAAATATTATCAGGAACCTTGCCCCGGGCAGAACGGTTACGATCGATGATATCAGGGCGCAGGGGCCGGATGGCAGAACCCGGAAGATCCCGGGATTAGTGTACTACATTAAATAAACCATTGATAATGAAACGTATT
>CAZEZE010000446.1:0-2390 GCA_964516445.1 uncultured Chitinophaga sp.
AGTCAAATTCCTTTCCGGCCAGGTTCTGGTTCATGATCATCCCCAGCGAATCATAGTTCAGCAGGGCATCGAGGAAGATATTGAAACCCTGCTGCCGGCTGTAGGGACCCAGGTTCGGCACCCAGGAGCTTTTTTCGGCAGGTTTTTCAAAGCCGACAATGGGTTTGGCCGAAAGCCCGAGGAAGACATTAAGCGAATCGTTTTTTACAAACAGGTTATTGATACGGAATTTCTGCGGGTTGATCTGCAGCCACCCCAGGCCGTACAGGTTGTACACTTTATTCAGCTGATCCCAAACCTGCTGGAAACGGTTTTTCAATTCCACCGTACCATAACTTTTTTCCAGGTCTTTTTTGGAAATATCGAGTTCGGATATCAGTCCTTTCATCACCTGTTTGGTGATATCCTGTCCCCAGAAACAGACTTCGCATTTGTCAAGCGGCTTTGGTTCGTTTCGCTTGAAATAGATCTTTACTTTATAATCGGGCTGGATATTCACAGCACTGGTAAAGGACACATTGACCCTTCTTTCGGGTTCATTGAAACCGCATTTGCAGGCGGGTGTCCAGGGAGAGACGACCGTACCGTTCACGCAGATCCGGGTAGCGCCAACGATCTTATAGAACCCGGTGAAACCAAAGCTCAGCGTGTTACCGGTTCCCTTTATCTGGAGCGGACTTCTTCTGAAAGAATATTTATACCGGATATCACAGCCTTCCTGCACCCATTCATCCGGGTATTTCGGTGAGGTGAAGAGGGTGTCCACGCTTTTTTCCGCCATGTCAAACAGCGGTTTCAGGTTTACCTGTATCGGAATATTGATCTCTGAATCGGGCAGGGAGTCCAGCCGGAAATTTTCGGGTGACAGGTCGGGTTTTGCCGGGTTGATTTTTTGAGCATAACCAAAAAAACTGACACAAAGTCCTGCTAAAAGAAGAATCCCTTTTCCTTTCATTCGTTTGATTGACGATCAAAAATAGAGAAAGAACTGCAGGGTATTTGTGAAGATTTGGCTAAGAGTTTTTAGGAGGGAAACGTGAATGGTGAATGGTGAATAGTCAGTGGGCAATTTGAGACTCCGATTTTAGGTGACCCATTCACGATTCACGATTCATATAGAAAGTATCGCATCTCACCGGGAATTTAATTCTTTTCTCATGCAGATACTGGTTTCCTCCATACCGATATACTGCCCGAAGTTCGGTATGACCTGAAATCCCTGCTTACGGTAAAGAATAGCGGCTTCCGGCTGCCGGTTACCCATTTCCAGCACCATCGTGGTTTTTCCCAGTTCGGTGGCCCAAATTTCCAATTCGTTTAAAACAGCTTTGCCCACACCCATGCCCCTGTATTCATCCGCCACGAACATTCTTTTCACCTCAACGGAATTATTTTCAAACCATTTGAAACAACCACATCCGGCAGGAATATCATTCACGCAGGCGATAACGACATTCGGTATATTGTCGATTTTGTTGAACTGGCTGTAAAAATCCTGTAATGCCCCGTACTGCTGCAACAGGTATTTATTCAGTCGTTCAACCAGGTAATGAAAATCTGTGTCATCGCTGTTGGTTCGCCTGATAGTTATCATAACATTTCTTGTTCCTTATGTCTGGAATCTTGAGTTTTGAGTGTTAAGACTTGCTTGTCCGTCTTGGTTTCGGCTAAGCCGAACGGAGGGAGATGCCTTATATATTCCTTGGATTCTTCCATTGTTTCCCCAGCCGCTCTATTGTTCCTGTTACCCGTTCCGCTCGGGTCTCTTCACGTTTCGCCGTTACGATCCACTCGATATATTCTTTCTTATTGGTAAATGATAGAGTATCAAAGAAGGCAGCTTCTTTTTTATTTTTCCTCAAAACGGCTGTCAGGTCATCCGGTAATTTCACTTCTTTGGTCGTTGGATTTACCCAATTGAATATCTCTCTTTCGGCCCTGGGTTTGGCCTCTTTCTTTTTGTCGGCTTCTGTTTTTGCGCGAAAGCCAAATACGCTCCAGGTACTATCAAAAGAGATCAGGCTGATCCAGGTGAGTTTTGCGGATTCGGCCAGCAGGCAATCCCAGCCCTTGTCACGGGTCAGGTCGGTTTGAATTTTAGAACTGACCTTGGGATAATACACCCACACCGTTACTCCGGGTTTTACCAGTTTCATCACGCGGCTCATTTCTTTTTCCAGTTGTTTCCGGTTGAATACAAACCAGTGGACCTGGTCATACGTTTTTCCTGTTTCACTGATCTTAACACCGGCAGGTATTCCCGTCAGGCCCCTTTTGAAATCTGCCGGCGCATGCAGCGTAAGCAAGAAGGCTCCGGGTTTGATCCTGAGCTTTTCGGTGATGGATTTGGCCATAAACGGGTGTTTTGAAGCAAATGTAAGTATCCGGTG
>CAZEZE010000447.1:0-2351 GCA_964516445.1 uncultured Chitinophaga sp.
TGGATAACAAAAAACCCTTCTTTTCAGAGGGGTTTTTAATTTCATCTACCGGTCGCCTGGCCTATTTATCGTCGGGATTATTGAGGCTGAAAATGATAGCTGCCAGCGCCCCTCCTCCCAGGTTACCTACAAGGTACATCCATACCTGGTCCCAGCAAAAGCTCTTCTGGATACATAACCCTATGGCGACAGCCGGGTTGTAGGCGCCTCCCGAAAAGCTACCCAATGCGGTGGCCATTGCCAGTACTGTTCCGCCGATGGCCAAACCGTAGAAACTATTGCCGTTTGTTCCTTTGGCCGTAGCTACATTCAACACTACATAGGCCAGTGCAAAAGTTCCCAGCAACTCGGCCAGTATACCCTTAGTTGTTCCTTCCGCGGGTATCGCACAAGTCCCGCTTCCTTCAACAGTAAATACATATACCACCAGCAGGGATGCTATGGCGGCGCCAACCAGCTGAAATACCCAGTACATTACTGCATCCTTCATTTCAAGCTTACCCCGCATCCATACAGAGAGGGTTACTGCCGGGTTATAATGCGCCCCGGATATATGTCCGCCCGCATAGATCATTACCATCAGCGCAAGGGATGCGCCTACCGCACCTCCCAGTGCTGCTCCCATCACCAGGAACATGGTTCCGATAAGTTCAGTAATGTACTTGTTCATAATTGATCGTTTTGGTTAAAAAATATGTCCGCTAATTAAACCAAAAGCATGCAATACCTGTTAACAAGTTTTACACAACCGTTACCTTTACATAAACATTTTCATCGCATGAAAATCGAAACAGGCAAACAGGCTCCGGATTTCAGTTTATATGATACCAATAAACAAAAGGTTCAGCTGAGCAGCTTTAAGGGAAAGCATGTTTTGCTCCTGTTCTTTCCCCAGGCATTCACCAGCACCTGCACCAAAGAACTATGTGCCGTAAGGGATGATATCGGCAGGTACAGTAATGTGCACGCAGAAGTGATCGGGATCTCCGTTGATTCTGTTTTTACCCTGAAGCGATACAAGGAGGATCAGCACTACGATTTCCCATTGCTCAGCGATTTTAATAAAGAGGTTTCGGCACTGTACGGGAGCCTTTATGAGGAATGGATACTGGATATGCGGGGAGTAAGTAAAAGGTCGGCCTTCATCATCGATAAGACGGGTATCGTGAGGTACGCCGAAGTACTCGAAAAAGCCGGGGATATCCCCGATTTCGGAGCCATTAACGGGGTTTTAAATTCACTTAATTCATAATTTTCCGGAGCTTTTCCCGTTATTATATAAAGCAACAGGTTTTTTATATATTTTTAACATTTATACGTACCAAATAGTAATCTGCGAAGTGTTGATTTTTTGAAACATTTTCCTATTTTTACTATGTTGAAAAAATTTATTTACATACTTATTTTATTTATCGGAATAACTTCTACTTCTTTTGCACAAAACAGAGCCCAGGGTCCAGGTGAACCCATTGCAAAATTACTCCGACCTTATCCGATACCAGCCACTACGGTAATCAATTTTGGTTTCCAGTATGGTTATGATAAATCTTTTTCTTTCCAGGTCTATAATTTCATGGGCAAAAAAGTAACTGAAATAAACAAGATCCCTCCCAGGATCACATTACCCCTGGATGATTATTACCGCGGCATTTATGTTTACCAGCTGCGTGACAGGGATGGAAGGATCATCGACTCCGGTAAATTCCAGGTGGTTAAATAACTTCCCTTTTTTTTTCTCTCTTTTACATTACCTGTACGATCAGGAATTTAAGATACCGGGTATTCTCCTGTCCCATAATGATGGGATGATCGGCTGATTGGGAATTGAAGACGACCTGCCTGATCCTTCGCTTTGCATCATGTGCTGCCCTTTGAATGGTATCCAGGAATAATCCGGGTTGTACAAGACCGGTACAGCTGGAAGTTACCAGAAAACCACCAGGTCTTACCAGTTTCATACCCCGCAGATTGATCTCCTTATACCCGGCCACGGCCTTGTCAATGGTGGCCCTGCTCTTGGTGAAGGATGGGGGATCCAGCATCACCACATCCCATTGCCTTCCCCCCTTTGACCATTCCTTCAGGGCATCAAAAGCATTCACACACTCAAATCTGCAAACAGCATCCACCCCGTTCAGCAGGGCGTTCCTGTTACACATATCGATGGCGTTCTCCGAAATGTCGAGGCCAAGCACAGACCCTGCACCATATGTTGCCGCACTGATCTCGAAAGAGCCCGTATAACAAAAGGCACCCAGCACATCTGCTCCCTTTACAATATGCCGAATGGCCCGGCGGTTATCCTGCTGATCAAGGAAAAACCCTGTTTTTTGACCGTTCGCAATGTCTAC
>CAZEZE010000448.1:0-2331 GCA_964516445.1 uncultured Chitinophaga sp.
CGCCAGCAGGCCGGGGCCGAGGTCTATAAGCTGCGTATCCTGCAGCGGATGGCGGTGGTGAAGGGCAATTTATACATGCTCACTTACAGCGCCGAGGAAAAAAGCTATTCAAAATACCTGCCGGTCATCAGTAAGATCATGGCTTCCATGAAAATAAACTGAGCAGGGCTTCCTTCCCATCGGCTATTTTAAATCCCGATTATCTTTTCTATTTTGCTGGTCTAAACCAAAACTCATTGTATGAAAAAAACGATCATTGGCGCCATCGTTGGTGGCATCATCATTTTTATCTGGCAGTTCCTCACCTGGGGGATGCTGAACCTGCATGAGGCACAACAGAAATATACACCCAAGCAGGACAGTGTGCTGGCCTACCTGAATTCGCAGTTCAGCGAGGACGGCGCTTATTTTATGCCCACTTCTCCCCCGGGTACTTCCCGCGGGGAAATGGAGAAACAGATGAAGGCCAGTGAGGGAAAACCCTGGGTACAGGTCTTCTATCATAAAAGCATGGATGGTATGAACAAGATGTACATGAACATGGCCAGGGGCCTGCTCGTCGACATCGTTATCGTGTGGCTGCTTTGCTGGCTGCTGATGAAGATACCTACTCCTTCCTTCGGAACGGTATTCATGGGAACGCTGGGAACCGGGCTTATCGTCTTCCTGCATGGTCCCTATACCATGCATATATGGTACGGAAGCTTTGACCTGATGATCCACCTGCTGGATGCACTGGTGGCATGGGGTGTTACGGGTTTATGGCTTGGATGGTGGCTGCGAAGGGGGTAAGCGATATATGACCCCGTGGTCGTCATTGATATCATTTACAGGCAGGGGTTCCTACCCTGCCTCTTTTATTTCCGGGGAAACCGGCGCCAATTAATGAAAAATGCTTTATTTTAGTATAATCAATGTAATTTGATTGACTATGGTAAGTTTACGGAGTAACTATTTCCTGCTGCTCATCGATATTCAGAACTCAACCGGGGCACCTGCCAGGGCGATGAATGAAAAAATGAAACTGCTCGAAGCAACGCTCACCCGGCTGAACAAGGAATTCAGGAACGAAGCTGCGATCCCGCTCAGCATAAGCTATGGCGATGAGATCGCCGGGCTGTTCAGGTCGCCCAGGGAATTTTATAATATCGTAATGACGGTCCGGAAGGTGCTTCACCCCACCACGGGTATCCGTTTTTCAGCGGTGAAAGGAAAAATATCCGTAGAATCCAATGATATCCGGAAGGTCGGCGGGCCGGTATTTAAAAGAGCCAGCACAGCTATCCGGAAGCTGAAGGAGGACTACGGGTATGCCTCCTGGCAGTTGGGTAATACGGTCAGGGACAGGAGCCTTGGATCACTCTGCGAGATCAGCAATGCATTGATAAATGATATGAGCGGTTACCAGCGGGATGTATATGAACTGTTGAATGCCGGCCTCAGTCAAAAGGAAATAGCAAAGCGCCTGGGGAAATATACCCAATCGGTATGGGATGCTGTGCAGCGGAGCAAGGCCGCTTATGTCATCGAAGCACAGAAAACAATAAACCTGATACTGGCGGAGGGTAAATAAAAAATTGTTTATTTTGCCTTAATAAATCAATACCAATTGATATGGTAGCGAAATATGGTCTGATCCTTGGCTTTTTCCTGCTGTCACTGATCATTTCTTCCATCCTGATCCGCAAGGGCATCCCCAGACTTAAGAAAAAAGCTGCGCCGGGTGATAAGCAGGAAAAACAGGAACATCCCCCACTGCTCAGAGACATCGGGTTCTGGATCGGTTTTTTTGAGCACGTGATCATTTTCGTATTCGTAATGAATAAGGAATTCAGTGCCCTGGCCATTATTTTCGGGGCCAAGGAATTTGTAAGAAAGGAGGATATCAAGGCAAACCCGGCTTATTACCTGCTGGGAACCCTGATCAATTTCGGGATAGCCCTGACAATGGTGGAGATCATGAAAGAAGTACTGCGTATGACCTGTATGGGTTGAATATTAATAATCCGCCAGCCTTAGATCCCTGTTGCCCTGCCCCGGCAGGTAGGGATTTAAAAAGAATAGAAAGATAAACAATAGTTAATAAGCAAGGTCTTTTGCTTATCTTTTATTTTCAGTAAAATACTTTTACTCATTGAATACCAGCAATCAATGCCGGTGGTAGTAGACGCTTCCTGTCTTCCCAGGCAAGGAACATTACATCTAAATGTGAAAATTGGAATGATTTATGTGGATAACTTATTCCAATATCCTGGAAATTTTAATCACCATTAAAATAACAGGCAATGGAAAAGAAATACCAGACACTGCAAACGATCTACGAGCTCGTTA
>CAZEZE010000449.1:0-2307 GCA_964516445.1 uncultured Chitinophaga sp.
ACTGCATGCCCAGTCCTACAGGCAATTAGACGGTTTATATTACGAGACTCCTGATTCGGCGAATAGCGGAAATAAAGATTTTTTTAATAAGGACAACCGTATTTATTTACCTGGGAAGGAATTCATCTTTTCATATAGAGTCATCAAAAATACTGACACATTATTCATCAGGACCGATGCCCGTGGGAATACCAAAACCCATGACTGGCGCCTGGTAAGGGAGGATGCAGCAGATTCCCTGACCATTCGAAAAATAGGCATCAGGGTACTCGAAGGATACGGTGGCCTGGACCAGTTGTTTCCTGATTTCAGCCAGACTGTAATTCAACAGTGCTATTACAGTGACAGTTCGATGCTACTGGATGGGTTTACGGGTATTATTGAAAATGATTCCAATACCTGGTTGCATCCGTTCCGTGCGAAATATTTTTCAGTCATGGAATTCAGCCCCTTCCCCTATGTTAAATTTCCGGCAAGGGAGGGGAATACATGGTCGTGGACTTTGAAAGATATCAGCGAGCGATGGTCTGATAAGAGGATAGTGGAATATACCGGTAAACAGGAAGGAAGGTATGTATATGTAAATAAAGGTTTGACGACCATCCTTACGCCCATCGGCGAGATGTCATGTTATGTAATTGAAGGGAAGGCCCAAACTGGGCTTGGTACATCAACCCTGCTTTCCTATTTCAATACCACGTTGGGTTTTGTGCTGCTGCAATACCATAATATAGACGGGAGTCTCATAGAACTGAAACTGGTGGAAACCAGGTGATTGTTGCTTAACCAATCCTTCCTTGCTGCGGGAAAATAATTGATTGACTGTTCAGGATGTTTACATATATTTGGCTTTAATTAAACACCATGGACCATTTTTCGATTTCACAGCTCGAGCAATTTTCAGGGATCAAGGCACATACAATCAGGATCTGGGAACAGCGTTACAATGCACTCAGTCCGGATAGATCGGAAGGCAATACGAGGAGCTACAACAGCCTTCAGTTAAGAAGGCTTCTGAATATCGCAAGCTTGCTGAGGGAAGGCCAGAAGCCATCAGTTGTTTGCAGACTGCCTGACAGCAGGTTGTTACAGTTGATGGAAGAAAGACTGAAACAGGATGCGCCAACAGACCCATCATCGGAATACTATGTATCTCAGTTTATCGTTGCAAGTACCACATTCAATGAGGTTTTTTTCGAAAAAATATTCTCCAATTGTTTGCTCCGGTTTGGTATGTACGATACCTACGTCAGGGTTATTTATCCGTTGATGAAAAGGATCGGCCTATTGTGGTCGGCAGGTAAGATATCACCCGCTTACGAGCACTTTTGCTCCAATATGATCAGGCAAAAAATCTCCGCAGCCATTGATGCGCTTCCGCCTCCAACATCCTCCCGCAAATTCTGGCTTCTGTTCCTTCCGGAAAATGAATTTCATGAAATAGGCCTTCTTTTTTCCTACTACATGCTCAAGGAAGCCGGTAAAAAGGTAATCTACCTGGGCAGCAATGTCCCGTTTGAAACGCTGGTACAGACAGTTTTGGAGGCCAGGCCATCCCACCTGCTCTTATTCCTCGTCCATTATGACGAGCCTGCCGAGGCAGCTGCCTATCTGCAGAAGCTTAAAAAGCAATTCAGCCATTCCAGCATTCATGTTGCCGGTACTGACCCCTGGCTGTCGTCGCTGAAGACGGGAAAGGACATCAATAAAATAACCTCTCCTGCAGAATTCAGAAAACAATTGGCTTGATTTTGTGTTTAAGTATTTAATAAAATATTTAAACAAACATCTTCTTGCCGATGAAAACCTTATTTGACCGGGTCAGTAACGATTGCAGCCGTCACGTTACCCGTTCCTACAGCACCAGTTTCTCCATGGGGATTTACTTTCTGAACCAGCGGCTTCGGAAACCTGTCTACGCGATTTATGGTTTCGTTCGGCTTGCAGATGAGATCGTGGATAGTTTTGAAGGTTACAACCGCCGTCACCTGCTGGAAAAATTCAAAGCAGAAACTTATGCAGCCATTGACGAAAGGATCTCTCTCAATCCAATACTCAATTCCTTCCAGGCTGTTTTTCATGAGTACAGGATGAGTCATGAACTCGTTGACACATTCCTCAAAAGCATGGAAATGGATCTCCAAAAGGTAGAATATACCAGGGCAAAATATGATGAATACATTCTTGGATCAGCCGAAGTGGTTGGCCTGATGTGCCTCTGTGTCTTTACAGAAGGAAATACCTCCCTTTACAATGCATTAAAACCCTATGCCATGAAATTGGGCGCTGCCTTTCAGAAAGTAAATT
>CAZEZE010000450.1:0-2295 GCA_964516445.1 uncultured Chitinophaga sp.
GATGTGCCGATGTGCTGATGTGCCGATGTGCCGATTGATTCAAGTAATCGGAGTTTTATCCGGGTGACAACGAATAACCGTATATCATGCCTGCCCTGCATATTCAGGGTTTTGCATTAGAAAGCCGGCATCTGTCCTCTTTGCTCAAGTTTTTTTTGAACCACATAGGCACATAGACACATAGAAGAACACATAGCCGAAACCGGCTGGTTGAATAAATACTTATGTTTCCTCCTATGTGTTCCTCTATTGTGTACTATGTGTCTATGTGGTTCAACTCTAAAATAAGAATGCCCCGAGACCGGGGCACTCATGGAGATTGCGTACATGACAAATACTTCCATCAGAACGGCAGATCATCCACCGGTTCTGTGATATCATTGGGCGAAGGGATGTTTGAGCTTCCTGTTGCTGCACTGGCAGCAGCCGGTTGTTGGTAAGAACCGCCGCCTGCGTTATCCGATTTGGAACCCAGGAGCTGCACTTCCCTTACGCGGAGCGAGAGGGATGCACCCGGGGTGCCGTCATTGCGCTGGAATGATCTTGCTTCGGGTTGTCCCTCCACATATACCTGCGTACCTTTCTGGAGATAAGGCGCCACGGCTGTCCTGTCGGTCCAGTATGCGCAATCCACCCAGGTGGTTTTTTCCTGCATATTGCCCTGGCTGTCCTTGTATTTTTCGGAGTGGGCCACGGTGAAGTTGATTACATTTTTTCCGTTGACGGTGTTTACCACACAGTCCTTGCCTAAACGGCCGATAACCTGCATTTTGATCATAGTGCTCGATTTTAATTTGACGTAATTGTTTTGTATAGAAAGAAACGGCAAGTTAGCATTATTCCGCGGCCTTTCACCTTCCCTGACCACTCAGTTAACAACTGCTACCGGCTTTGTGAATAACCCGCCAACCTGCCGCCCTCGTTACTGCTACCGGGTGCAATATCGGTTGCGGGCGGGGGTGGTTCCATGGGAAAATGAGCAGATTTTGGTGCTTTTTTACACCGGGGGAATGGAGGGTTTCACGCAAAGAGGCAAAGTATTCGCAAAGGCGCAAAGAGAACACGCTCTCTGTGTCCTGTGTGAAATAACTCCGTGTTCCCTATGGTAAAAAATACAAATTATGAGTGTACAGACGGGGCATGCCCCGTCTCTACTCCGCTCTTCCGCTTGCGGCATCAATAATACGTCCGAAAAAAATGGCATTCATGAACAGCTTGCTCCCCCCCAGCCAGAAAGCCCGGAAGTTAGGATTGTCGGCGATATTGATCACGCGGCCATTACCCACGGTATTCACGATCACGGCGGCGGAGTTTTTGATCGCATCCAGGTTCTCTTTGCTCACCCAGCCGCTTTGAAGGGGATTGGATCCATAATAAAACGGCGTGGCGAAAGGGTTCCTGCTTTTTTCCATGAACACTTTATTGGACTTAAAGAGACTGATGGTTTTCTGGTTATACCCATAAGCCAGCGGGTGAACGGGATCGGCATCCGCGCCGAAGATGGCGCCTCTCACCTGCTGCGCCCCGTCGATCTGCTCCCTGTCGTCATAAGAAAGTTTTTGCGTGCTGTCTACCCCCGACCTCGCCCTTTTGAATTTCACTTCGCTGATCCCGTTCTGCGCGGCCCAGGTTACAGCTTCTTCTGTAAGGATCAATGTACCGCCGGCCTGTACCCATGTTTTCAGTTTTTCCTTATTGAGATCGGTGTAGGTTCCCGCCACCATGATGAGTGTATTGTACTTATTCAGATCCACCCGGTTGAAAACGGAAGGTTCCAGGTGGGTGGATGTGATATTCATCCGCTGGTCGAGCAGGTGCCATACCTCCCCGGCATCCAGCGCGTTTACACCGGTTCCGGTGATCATCGCAATTGAGGGTCGGCTAACCGTGATGAATTTACTACTGCCCAGGTCGCTCCCGCTGCCGGCGCTGCCGGAACTGACCGCGTAGGTTTTGAGGCGATACTTCCCTGTAACGTCGCTGAGTTTGGCAAAAACCGTTTCCGCATTATCTGTCTGCAGTTGTACGGGTACCGCCAGCGTGCCATGGGGAAATTTGTTATTCCCGCCGGCTACATTCATTTCAAAACTGTTAGTGGCCACTTTTACCAGCAGACCTGCATTCAGCAATTCGTTCAGCGCAGCGGGCGCATAGAGTTCATCCCATCGGATGAGATAGGCATAATTGGAACGGCCGCCCAGTATGCTTGCTTTGGGCATGCGAAGCGTTTCCGCCTTTGATCCCATATTGATGGCCGTTGTGATCTCCTTATAGGGCAAACCAAAGGCAAGCGGC
>CAZEZE010000451.1:0-2277 GCA_964516445.1 uncultured Chitinophaga sp.
TTCAAATACCCCGTTAGCCAGGTCCGCCAGTTCGAGGGTGGTCAGGGGTTTATCGCTGGCGAAGATGAGCGCTTCAATATGGGGTATTAATTCAGTGGTTGTCATGGGGAAAATTTAAAGTAAGGGCAGGGTTGAATTTTGTAATCATAAAAGTCATAAAGGTCATATAAGTCATTGGTTCAAAACCGAAGGGCAAGATAATAATTGATCACCTGCAGAAGAAATGAGATTATTCACAATTCATTACCGGGTTCGGAATGCCCTATTGATTTTATATAGGGGTGTATTAATTTGAAAAAGAGTGCCCGTTTTTGTGAAATCAATGGCGATGGAATCCGCTGCGTTCACCAATTGCCTGCCGAGGGTATTGCGGGGAAAATAGTCCCATTTTTCCACAGCTTTCCAAACTAACTCTCCTATTTCGAGGGAAATTTTATAAACCACTTACTCCTCCAAATGCAGGCCATTTGACATACCTCCAATATTGCCCGTGGTATTCAATTCACCATGTTAATTTAAACGAAGTATTAGTTTTTTTTCTGAGGGAAAGATGATGAAATACACATTTTACAGGATGTTTTTCCCGCTATACTGACCTATTTGACTTATATGATCTATTGACTTATTTGACTCATCTGACCCATCTGATCAAATTGACTCCCTTTTCAAATAAGCCGAATCAATCATTTTCAAGTCTGAAATAGCAAAAAATTACCCTGGGTCTTATCCCTGCAAGGCCGCCGCCCCGCTCACGATTTCCGTCAGCTCGGTGGTGATGGCTGCCTGGCGGGCACGATTGTATGTAATCTTCAGCGAACGCAGCATTTCGTTGGCGTTTTCGCTGGCCTTGTCCATCGCGGTCATGCGGGCTCCGTGCTCGGAAGCGTTGGAATCGAGCACGGCTTTATATAATTGCGTGTTGAGGATCTTGGGCATCAGTTCGGCGATCAGCTGTTCTTTGGTAGGGTCATAAATGAAATCGGCCTTGGTGGCGCCGGCTTTTTTGGCCGTTTTGGGAATGGGCAGGAACCGCTCCACTTCAAAACGCTGCGTGGCCGCGTTCTTGAACTGGCTGTAGATGATCTCCACCACATCAAACTGTTTTTCCACAAACGCCTTCATGGCTGCCTGCGAGGCTTTTTGTACATTTTCAAAGGTCAGGTTCAGGAAAATATCACGGAAGGCCGCCTCATTTTTGTATTGCAGCTTGTGAAAATGCTCGTATCCTTTTTTCCCGATATTCCAGATAAACAGGTTGCCTTTCTTCTGCTGTGCCGCGTATTTTTCGGCGATCGTCGCCTTGGTCAGTTTGATCACATTGCTGTTGAAGGCGCCGGCAAGACCGCGGTCGCTGGTGATCACGATCAGCAGCACTTTCTCCGCCGGGCGTTCCGCCGCCAGTGACATGTCCGGCCCGCCTTCGCTGTTGCTCACGATATTGCTCAGCATCTCCTGCAGTTTCTGCGCATAGGGGCGCATCTGGATGATCGCATCCTGCGCACGCCGTAATTTGGCGGCGCTGACCATCTTCATCGCCTTGGTGATTTGCTGCGTGCTTTGAACCGATTTGATCCGGTTTCGGACTTCCTTTAACTGGCCGGCCATGTATGAATATTATTTAAATTTTTCTGATTAACGGCGGGGTAATCGTTTTCAGGCCGCAAAAGTACAGTCTTACTGATTAATTTCCATGTCTGTTGATAAGAATCCGCAAGGGAAAAATGTTTGAAAGTAATCCTGGTTCAGGAGTTCAAAAACGGGAAATCAGCCAATATAATCACCTGAATATCCGTGTATTTCATGAACATAAATCAGGGTTTTCCCAGGAGGAAAAATTCCCGTCGCAGCGTGTAAACCATAGAAATAACACCTCCTGCCTCTGTACCATGTTCCACATCGCGCTCCGCTTCGCGGATAAACTCCAGCTGGATCGGTCCATCCGCGAGCCGGGAAAGATCTTCCCGGGTGATCATCATCCGGTTGAATAAAACCGTATCTACCCGGTTAATGCCGTCGCCGAGAAAACTGGTATCGGTAAGCAGGACCCGTACATAATCTTCCTTGTCCAGTCCGTTGAATTCCAGGTTCAGCCTTTTCCGGTAAATGGTATCGGGCAGTACGGTCTTCAGCGTAAACGGCCGGAAACTGAATTCTTCCTTGTATTTTTTATTATCCGGACCGGTCACCACGATGCTGTGCTTACCGGTAAAGGATATAACAGCCCTGGTCAGCTGGTAAACCGGTCCGGTGATGGAGCTGCTGTCGACCGGAACCAAT
>CAZEZE010000452.1:0-2273 GCA_964516445.1 uncultured Chitinophaga sp.
TCCGGGCCTTTCTTTCATTGGCCCGCGCCTGGTAAGGATCAATATCACGGAGTGGGTCGATGACAGCCGCTTCTCCGTCGCTTTCAATATAATAGGCCGCCTCACTAAGGCAACCGGTGTACAATTGCTGAATGAACATAAACGATTGCAGGTTTTTGTTGAGAAATCCTTCCAAACAGGAAACGGCAAATTTAGGTAAAGTCTTAGTTAGAATCTCTCAGAGTGGTACATCAATAAGATCTCGCCCAGAGGAAAAAGAGAAAATGAGTCAGATTCTCTTAATTGCATAGCAACCCTCTTTATCCCTTTATTCTCTGTGCGATTAACTATTAAACCAAATTAGGGTCTTAGGCTCTCAGCGTGAAATAATTTCAAACTGAGGCACTGTTTAAAATTACCGGAATATGGGAATTACAGGAACAGTAGCTGGTTGTTTACCAGGTCCGTAAATCAGGACAGGAGGTTATTAACCAGCCCGTTGACCTCTTTCAACCGGTCGGTGTTCACGGAATAATAAATGTACTTTCCGTTTCGCTCGGTCTTAACGAAACCGGCTTTTCGCAGGATGGCCAAGTGTTGGGAAGCTACTGATTGTTCCAGCCGCAGTTTGACATATAGCTCCGTGACAGTCAGTTTGCCCTGTTCGTCGATCTGTTTCAGGATCTGCTGGCGGAGTTTGTGGTTGATAGCCCTTAATACAAGCGCCGCTTTTTTTACATTCAGGAGGTTCACGGTAATCGCACCGTCCTTATCCGCTGAAGCATTGAAAATGAGTGAATAGTTATTCATAGTTGTCTCGGGTTCAATAAATTCTGTATGTAATGCTCTGTGATTGAATGATTAACCCTTATTAAGACGGAATAATATGTCAATTCCTTCGGGCAGGAGTATAAAATTCTTTAATATAAAGCGGTTCGGAGTAAGCAAGTTCTGCAAATTTTTTACCTGTCAAATGGCTGAATGAAAGCCGGGCAAAAGCTTGCGGATCAGGGGGAGAGGATGAAAAAACGGCATTCGGATCGGAGATCATATCCTGCAGTTTTTTACTTCCGTTTCCGCAAAAAAGTACAGAATGTTCTGATAAAAGGTCCCGGAAACTGGTTGTATCCAATACGAGTGCGTGAGGCGGAATCTTTTCTGTAAGATCTTTTGCATAAACAGCGGCATATACTTCCATTCGGCGGGCATCGATCAGCGGACAAATGAGATCAGCCGCCGCATGTTGAACAGATGCCGCCAGTATTTCAAGTGTACCCACTGTAATGAGAGGGATACCCAGTGCATAACAAAAACCTTTGGCGGCGGAAAGACCCACGCGAAGCCCGGTATAAGAACCCGGACCGATGCTTACTGCCACTGCCTGCAGGTCACGAAGCGAACAACCTTGCTGTTTGATCAGTGTATCAATAGCAGGATGAAGCCATGCTGCCTGGTCCTTCTGTTCAGTGCTGCTTTGCAATTGCAACAGGTTTCCATTGCTTGCCAGGCAAACAGCCGCTCCTTCAAGGGCCGTATCAATATTCAGGATCAGGCTCATGTTGCAAGGGCTTCTTTTTGTAATAATGGGGCGGGGATATATCGCGGTTCAGTTTCAGCCAGTTTGGCAAGCAGGTCATATATTTTTTTGAGCCCGATGATACCGGCCCATTCAAAAGGACCATAAGGATAATTGGTACCCAGTTTCATGGCGATATCGATCTCTTCTTTGGTGCTCACTTTTTCATTCAGCGCAAAATAGGCTTCATTGATGATCATGCTCACTACTCTGGCGGAAATAAAACCGGGAATATCCGGCACCCATTCGGCGGATCTTCCAATGCCAGCAATAATTTTTTCAGCAGCCGGTTTTATGGCATCCCCGCTGCTGGATAATTCCAGCAGGTTTCTTTTCAGAAAACCGTTCCACCCGTTCAGGCGGATGAAATTTTTCGGGAGTCTGCGAAGTGTTATATCAACAGCATTGATGAATACAGGAACCGCCTGCACCTGCGTCAACTTTGCAATTCTTTCATCATCCGCGTCATATAGCAGGTCAAAGTAACCGTCCGCGCCGCCAACCGGGTACGGCTCCTTCAGCCATTCCACCTGCAGGTCATCCTTCAACCCGCCGGCCAGCAGTTCCTCCTTCATCTTTTCATCTGTTATCACCGCTATTTTCATTCCATACTATTTTTTGCAAAGAAAACGTATAAAGCTAAATTCGTAAAGTGTCAGGCCGCTGTCAGAGATTTAAAGTTAAATATAAACAATACGAGCGGCCAGACGCCTCTAAC
>CAZEZE010000453.1:0-2264 GCA_964516445.1 uncultured Chitinophaga sp.
TACAGCTCCCAGCAAAAGGAATATTTTAATAACCCCATTGATGAAGGGCAGGTATTTAAGGAAATGGTATACGGGCCATGCCCGCCGCTGGATCTGCTTCCTTTTGTGGTAGTATATGCGGATCCGGCACCCAGCAATAAAGACCGCCCGGGCGTTAAGGCCAGGATGCAGAACAGTTGTAAGGCTGTGATGGTCGTAGGCTACCTTAAAAATAAATATTACGTCTACAAAGCATTCGTGGATTCCACCACCAATGCC
The DNA here is from genome assembly GCA_964516445.1 of uncultured Chitinophaga sp. GTDB lineage: Bacteria > Bacteroidota > Bacteroidia > Chitinophagales > Chitinophagaceae > JJ008. The sequence goes on from CAZEZE010000453.1 coordinate 259, forward strand.
TTGTTTATAGACTGGCTATATGCCGCAAGATCTGAGGTAGCCGGTACCAAAACACAGCCTTACTTTTTCATAGAGAATAATACGCTTCAAAACCCTTTTTATGAGCAGGTTCTGCTGCCTCTTATACATGCCAGGGGAAAGCAACCGGGGCAGACGGTACTGGGCATCAGCCCGGATACCCGGCAAAAGCCGGATAAGTATTTCCGGATTGAGGGTAACCTGGAGCCGCTGAACCGCATGGGATGCCTCATTTTAAATGAGGCCGAGAAGGCCAACCCGCACATGCAGCGGCTTGAAGCGCAGTTTAAAAGCGTCAGCGCAAACAGTAAGACCATGGACGGGCCCGATGCGGTGGAGGGCGCCGTATTTATTATCCAGCAAAAAATAACGGCGCAGTCGGTGGGCGGCATAAAAACTTTTAAGCGGCCGGTGAGCGAAAAACGATATTAAATTTTAAGATATGGAATACCTGGTACAGGCTGATTTCAATACTCATGTTTACGCGGAAATCATTACCGAGATCACGCGCAGCGATGCTGGCATCTGCCGGGCGGCGATCAATGAAGCCATAACTGCAGCGAAGGGTTACCTGAGCCGGTTTAACCGCACAAAACTGTTTAACCCGGACGCAGACGGGTTTGTGCCAGATGCCCAACTGCTGGCCGTCGTAAAGGATATCGCTGTATGGCGCATGATCCGGCTGGCCAATCCTAATTTGAGTGTGGAAATGGCCAGAACTAATTATGAAGACGCTATCAGCTGGCTCAAAGACGTGCAAAAAGGTACTGTGGATCCTGACGGATGGCCCTATGCGGATGATGACGAAGACACCGACCGGGACGAAAGCGCTTCAGTATCATATATCAGTAACGACAAACGCAATAACCATTACTGATGGATGCCGAAGACCTTAAAATGATCCGGGAGCTGCGGTTCTGGTTATACTGGACCGCCGGCCAGCGACCAGGTAATGAAACGGAAATACTTTATACGCCCGGGCAGCTGGGCGCCATAATCATAAATCTAAACTGATGGCAAAAGCAACACGAGCAAAAAAAGCGCCGGCGCAGCCTGTAGAAGGCACCGTGGTGATCAATCAAATGCCGATCATCCTGCGGGCCGCCGATCGTAACCGTAAGGATGTGGGCGACTGGTGGGATGCCCTGCAGATCGGGGAGCGTTCCATTATGCCCAACCGTGTCCGGCTGTATGATATTTACAGCACCATCGTTATCGATGGGCACCTGACCGGCATCATGGAAAAAAGGATCGGCGCCATTGTAAACAAACGGGTATGCTTTAAAAGGGATAACGAAGAGCAGGAGGATTTTGACAGCATTACCGATACCCCGCAGTTCAGACGCCTGCTGCGCGAGCTGATGCTGCAAAAATTCTGGGGTCTTTCCGGGTTTGAATTCATACCGGGCCCCGTGATGGATTTTAACTGCATACCGCGCAAGCACATCAAGCCGGAAAAACAAACCATTTCTGCGGAGCAAAATTTGCAGACCGGATTTTCATACACCGACCAGTGGAATATCTGGGTGGTAGGTGATGCAAATGATTTTGGCCTGTTGCTAAAATGCGCCCCTTACGTGATATGGAAGAAAGGCAATATGGGAGACTGGGCTCAGTATATTGAGATCTTCGGCCAGCCGTTTGTGGTTGGAAAATACAATGGGTTTGATCAAAAAACCCGCGAAGAGCTGGACCAGACCATGCGTAATTTCGGGGGGAGCAACCGCATGATGATACCCAACGAAGCAGGCGTGGAGATCATCGATGGTAAAACCTCCAACGGTAATGGGGAGCTTCAGGATAAATTCCGTAACGCCTGCAATGATGAAATGAGCGTGCTGGTGCTTGGGGTTACCGAAACCACTACCAGCAGCGAAAGCAGCGGGTTTGCGCAAAGCAAAACCCACAGCAAGCAGCAGGACATCATCTTTAAAGCCGATATGATCGATATCATGGACTGGCTCAACAGCGAAAAATTCCTTAAAATA
>CAZEZE010000454.1:0-2247 GCA_964516445.1 uncultured Chitinophaga sp.
CCCTCCCTTCTATGTTTGCCAGTTTCGGCTGCCGCATCCTGGCAACGGATATTTTCCCGGAAAAGGGTATTGAAATGGGCTGGGATAATGCCAACCAGCTTTGTCTCGGGCTGGAATCGCTGAACAGGCGGCAGCTCTGCGATGAAACGGATTTCAAAGAACTGGTCAGCTACCGGCCCGTAGATATGAATGATATTCCCGCCGACCTGGCTGACTTTGACTTTAACTGGAGCAGCTGTTCCTTTGAACACCTGGGTACCCTTGAAAAGGGCTTCCGTTTCCTGAAGAACCAGATGAATACCCTGAAACCCGGCGGCTGGGCCGTGCATACGACCGAATACAATATATCATCCAATGATGAAACACAGGAGAACAACAGTACGGTGTTCTACCGTCAGCGCGACATTGAATACATCGTGAATGAACTGCGCAATGAAGGTCATTTCGTGGAGGAACTGGACCTTTCACTGGGCGGACTGCCCGAGGATTTCATGGTGGATACAGAGCCGCATCAGCAAAAAATACACCTTAAATTACAGGTGGATAAGTTTGTGGTCACTTCCATAGGACTGATCATCCGCAAAAAAGGCTGACCATCCCGCGCTAGAAATTGTATTTACCCTTCCATAGCATCTTCAGGAATTTCCTCAGCTCTTCTTCCCTTTGATTTTTACCCGGCTGGTAGAATGAAGTGCCGCTGATCTCATCTGGCAGGTACTCCTGTGGCGAAAAACTGTTCGCGTAGTTGTGCGAATATTCATAGCCCTTTCCATATCCTTCCCGCTTCATCAGTTTGGTGGGGGCATTGCGGATGTGAAGGGGAACAGAAAGATCACCGTGTTCCCTCACCGCACTCATTGCGGCGCCGATGGCCGTTGTGGCGGAATTGCTCTTGGCGCTGGAGGCCAGGTAGATGGCACATTGCGACAGGATCAGTTGCGATTCGGGATAGCCGATCTTATTGACCGCTTCAAATGTTGCATTGGCAAGTAATAAGGCGTTGGGGTTGGCATTACCGATGTCTTCGCTGGCCAGTATCAGCATCCTGCGGGCGATGAATTTCACGTCTTCACCCCCGGCGATCATCCTGGCCAGCCAGTATATGGCTGCATTGGGATCGCTGCCGCGGATGGATTTGATAAAGGCAGAGATGATGTCGTAATGCTGCTCGCCTTTTTTATCGTAAAGGGCAATGCGTTGCTGGGCGATCTCCATGACCACTTCATCGGTGATCACTGCCTCATCACCCAGCGAATCGGTAACAAGTTCCAGCAGGTTCAGCAACTTCCGGGCATCACCCCCGCTGATATTGATCATAGCTTCTGTTTCCCTGAGATCGGTCTTTTTAGTTTTCAACAGTACATCTTCTTTCAGGGCATGCTGAAGCAGTGCGATAAGGTCTTTTTCATCAAGGGGTTTCAGGATATATACCTGTGTCCTGCTCAGCAAGGCGCTGTTCACTTCAAAGGAAGGGTTTTCCGTGGTAGCGCCGATCAGGGTGATGGTACCTTTTTCTACCGCCCCCAGCAGGGCATCCTGCTGCCCCTTGTTGAAACGGTGTATCTCATCAATGAAGAGGATCACGTTGTTCTGCTTCCTGGCCATGTCGATCACTTCCCGCACTTCTTTGACGCCGGCCGAAATGGCGCTCAGGGTATAGAAGGGCACCTTTAGTGTATGAGCAATGATATTGGCGATGGTGGTCTTGCCTGCGCCGGGCGGCCCCCAGAGTATCATACTGGGTACCTTACCCTGTTCAATGGCCTTGCGTAAAATACTTCCCTTACCGGTAAGGTGCTGCTGACCCACCAGTTCATCCAGTGTTCGGGGGCGCAGGCGTTCGGCAAGAGGAGGAAGATTCATGTCGCTAAAATTACTAAATCCGGCCTAATGTCATTCAATGCCGATCTCATCGATGGAATGTTCCAGGTCGAGGCTGGCCGACCGTTGTATTCTGAAGAAAAGCAGGGCCTGGGTGATCATAATATAAAGCCCCGTTACCGAAATGGACAGCAACTGTACGAAATACCTCAGGCTGAGGTATGGCCTGTAGGCTCCGGTGAAACGCAACCGCACACGCAACTGAAGGAAAAAGAGATACCAGAAAAAAACGACGATCGACGAGAAGAGGAACAGTAAGGTCCAGAAGAAGACCTTCCTGGCGGTGATCATCTTTTCACCGGAGACAAGCAGCCGGGTAAGAAGAACATTATGCAGGCAATTCACGAGCACGATAGAAGGGACCCC
>CAZEZE010000455.1:0-2242 GCA_964516445.1 uncultured Chitinophaga sp.
CAGAAAAAGATCATAATCCGACAATTCCTTCTCAATGGCCGGAATGATGGCCAGGCCTTCCCGGAATGTTCCCCGCATGAAATGCTGGTTGATCCTCGCCTGGCTGAGATAGATAAAGGCCTGGATGCGAAAATTATCATGGTCTTTTACCCTTTCCGTTTCTGCCAGTCTTTTTAGTTTTTCGAGCGCCGCTTCAAAACCGCTATGATTGCGCAGATCGAAATGAGCGTTGAGCAGGTAATGCAGGGATTTTATATGGTGACTGGTCTCCACCCTTTTCATCATTGGTTGTTCATCAAACAGGTCCACCAGTTTTTGGGTATACCGGTAGTATTGCAAAAAATCCTGGCGTATGTATGCATACCAGGTATAGGACTGGTAGAGATACAACCGTTCATAGAAACCGGTCTCCTTCCAGGCACCCGAGGGCAGGCTCTGTTTCATGAACCGGCGGATATCTTTTTCGTCGTACTCATCGCGGGCATGACCATGTTGCACAAACCAGCCGAAAAGTTTCAGCGCCAGGTTGGACAGCCGCGTCACCTTGTCGATATGATCATTCACTTCATTGGCCTCTGAGGAAAGGGTTTCAGCCCGGTGCTGGATATTCCGGGTAATGTGCAGTCCCTCGATCCTTTTCTCCAGCGCGATCAGTTGCGGGAGGAAATAGTATTTCTGGTTGGTCTTTGCGGTTTCCCTGGCGCGGTCAATGATGCGCAGGCTTTGCATGAACAATCCCTTTTTATAAAGGATATGCGCATAGTCAAACTGCTCGTTCAGTTGCAGGTCGATACTGTCGGCACTTTTGAGAAGGCGGAGGCTGGCGAGTATTTGTTTGTACAAATGTGTTTTTAGGTTGGCCAGTTGCGGCTTGGTCACATCGCCCATTTTTTTCAGCAGGGTTTTCTCGTCATAGTCCTTCAGTTTATCGATGGTATCAAAAAGGCGGACGATCTTGAGATCCTGTTTACCCGAACTACGGTTGATATAGAGCTTGAAATGCCTTTTTTCGGCCTTTTCCAGGGACCGGATGAGTTGAAAAAGTATATCGTTGGCGCGGTTGGACATCACACAGGTTTTTTGCTGAAATCCTTTTCCAGCAAGGGTTTGGCGGTTCTTTGGCCCGTTTAGGCATACTGATCGGATGCCGGAAATGGTTTGAGGGGCAAGGTGCCGCTTCCTATTTTTGAATCAGAAGCTCTTTCTAACAGCAGGAATCGTACAATGGCAAGCATCGAAACTCAAAAATACAACTTAAACCCTGCAATTGGCTGAAGGCCGGATCAGCGCAACAACAACTTATTAAGATTTTCATATGGCAAGCAATCGTTAGAGGTCAGTCCGTTTCTACGGAAGGACCTTTTTTTTATTTATCCGCCGAAGTTTTAGCGTAGGCGGATTCCCCCAGTCCCCTTAAAAGGGAGACTTTGGTCAAAACTTTCTTCAAGTTGCACAGGTTCTTTATTACAAAGTATCAAAATAAAATTGCCTTTTCCCCCGTATGGGAACCCCTGGAAATGTGGGTCGGTTGGTCCGAAGCCTGAAGGGGTTCAGTATTTCCTGATAGTATTTGAAGATCCAAAAAAGGAAATAATTCAATCAAACCAAAGAATTTTCTTCTTACTCACGTAACAGGCGGATCATATTCATTATTTCATCTATCCTCTTTCCTCTTTGCTTGAATATTAACAATTGTCTTAGGATCCCCTGATTTTTGGGATTCAATTATCTTCACGGTTCAAAATTCATCTATGGCCATCCGTATATTCATCACCGGCGGTACGTTTGACAAGGAATACAACGAACTCAACGGGCAACTGTATTTTAAGGATACCCATATGAATGAATTGCTGGAGAAGGGCCGTTGCAGGGTACCGGTTGAGATCAGAACGCTGATGATGGTGGATAGCCTCGAAATGACAGAAGGGGACAGGGAACTGATAGCCCACCAGTGCAACCAGTGTGAGGAAACGCAGATCGTAGTTACGCACGGTACCGATACCATGAGTGAGACCGCGAAGGTGCTGGCTGAAAAGGTGAAAGATAAAACGATCGTGCTGACCGGCGCGATGATCCCTATCAAATTTGGCAGCTCCGACGGTCTTTTCAATCTCGGCAGCGCCATGGCCTTTGCGCAATCATTGCCTTCAGGTGTTTATGTGGCCATGAACGGCCGGTATTTCAACTGGGATAATGTAAGGAAGAATAAAGAGACCGGGATGTTTGAAGAAATTAATTAAGC